>JAFGBI010000008.1 GCA_016933275.1 Polyangiaceae bacterium
GTGGGGCTTCGGGGACATGGGCCGGGTCGTGGTAGCGTTCGATGAGCTCCCAGCCAGGCAGGCTCCAGGCGTAGTTGCAGTCGAGCGTGAGCCCGTTCCAGAAGTAGGTCGGAACCGGCGGCGACGGGATGAGGGACGGGTCGTCTTGCTGGTAGGCACGCAAGAACTTCCCCAACCACGCCGCGGAATCGACTGCCTCGCGCGGAAGACAGGACAGCTCGAAGCGAGGCCGCGCGCTGCGGCTCGCTTGGCGGGGGGATCCACCAGGGGTCACAATGCCGGCCCGGCGCGCGATGTCCTCCAGGTGGGGCACATGCATGTGGTTGACCGAGATGCGAATGGTCAGACCGCTCTTGCCGGTGCCGACATCGCCAGTGATCATGACGTAGCCCCCGTCGGCGATACCGAGCTCGACGCGGCGCAAGAAGGCGTCGACGGTGGGCGTAGTATGGAGCGCTTCGATGGGGACATCGGGGCGGAACGGGTTGAACTTGAGGCCGTACTGGGACTGGAGCTTGGTTGTCATGTTTCGAGGTCCTCGTCGTCGGTGTCGTCGGTGTCGTCGGTGGTGAGGGTGCGGTCGAGCGGGACGTAGGCGGGGGGAAGCCCGGTGGCGGCGTACTCGGCCATGTACTGGCGGAGCAGGGGCGCGGTGCCGGATGGTGGCGGTACCGGCTCGGACCGCGCCCCCGCGGCAGGATCGGCAAGGGCGCGGCGGCGGCGATCGGCGTTACGCTCCTTGTCGACGGGTAGGAGGGTGGCGAGGTGGGTGCCGCGGCGAGGGTCGACGAGGTCGACGCTGGAGAGATCCCAACGGGCAACGCGGAGGGTGGGATGCAGGAGGGTGCGGTACGCGGAAGGGAGCTCGTAACGAACACTGGCGACGGTGACGGTGCCGTCGCTGCGGCGCTGAGTGCGCGAAACCTGCATCCGAAACACGCGGCGGAGCGTGTCGCTGGAGGGACAGGGGCGACCGACGCTGGGTCCGGCGAGCCAGCGGTCGAGCGGGGTCTGTCCGGTTTCGCTGTGGACCCGGCGGTGGTACTCGTGCTCGACCCAGGCCTGAGTGGCGCGGTTGAGCAGCTCGAGGGTGAGCTCGGGCTCGCCCTCGAGCATGGCCATGAGGCGCCCCTCGACCTGGGCCCAGAAGACCTCCTGCTTGCCGTTTTGCTCTGGGGTTTCGGCGAGGGTGGTGTGGTGCTCGATGGAGAGGCGCTCGAGGCCCTCGATGGTTTCGGCGGCGGTCATCGGACTGCCGTTGTCGCTCAGCAGAGCGCGGGGGAGGCCGCGCTTCTGGAACGCTTGCGAGAGCCCGTGGACGAAGCTCTCGGTGCACTCGTCGCCGAGGTACCACTGGGCGTGGCAGCAGACGCGGGAGCGATCGTCGAGGACGCCGAACAGGGTGGCGATCTCCCGCTCGCCGCTGGCGGTCAGGACCTTGCGCTTGGCGTCGTGAAAGTCGCAGTGCCAGAGGGCGTGGACGTGGGCGACCTCGAAGGAGCGACGCTCGCGGGGCACGAAGCCGGGCTCTCGCTCGTGGCGGCGGGGCTTGCGGTGCTTGCCGAACCCATGGTGCTTCATGAACCGGCAGACGGTGGCGTAGCCGGGCAGGACGCCGAGGTCGGGGCGCTCGCGGCCGAGCGCGACGAGGTTGTCGTGGACAAGCTGGTAGCTCCACCGCGGGTGCTGGCGCCGCAGGGTACGGAGCGCCTCCTCCACCGCCGGCGAGATGCTCGGGTGGGTCCCGGCGTGGCGCGGGACCTTGCGGGCCAAGGCCTCAATCGGCTGGGGGTCAGCGCGGGCGACATAGAACCATCGCTCGATCGTCTTGGCGCTGAACCGCACCGTCTCCCCCGTGGTGGGGTGGCGCCAGGGGCGGGCGGCGAGCGCGGCAATGGTCGCGCCGAGCTCGCCGTCCTCCGGCGGGGCCGTCAGCAGCGGCGCGATGATGCCGAAACGCAGTCGCGCCCAGCGCATCCGCGCTGGCAGGTTGGTGTCGTCGGTCATGACGTCCTCGCCGGCGGGCACCCCGTCGCGTGAGGCGAGCCGCCGGTGGCGAGGACCCTACGTGCCGCGGAAAACCCCGCCAGACACCATCCTTTGCGGGAACGGATCACCCTCGAGGTCGGCGCCGATGCCCCTCACGAAACGCGATCCATCCACCACCGACCGAGTCGTCGCCGGCGCCAGGAGCCGCGCCGCCAGGCGGAGAGCGGCGTCGAGCACGCCGGCGCTCGTGTCACCGCCGAGATCGGCGCCGAGCCGCACCAGCATTGAGTGCGGCAGCGTCGCTTCGTCCGGTGGCGGTGGTGGGAACCGCGCCCGCAGCTCCGCCCAGGTCGAGCTTCGCGGGAACGCCTCCCGCCACCAGGTGGCCCAGCGCCGCAGCGTCCGGCACGGGACCCCCGTCAGGCGGCGTGCCCGGCTCAGGGCGGGGACGACCAGCGCGAGGGTGCTCGCGACCAGCACCACGGCCTCCACGTAGACCCGACGGCCCAGAAACCGGAGGGATGGCGGTAGGGCACGACGGCGGCACCCATCAACCCCGCAGCACAGCGAGTGCCGGAGACGGAACGCCTCCGCCGCCCCCGCGATCTTGGCTCCCCGAGGTTTCCTCGGGTAGTTGGCCTGATGCAGGGGTCCGGCGCAGTACCGGCACCCCGCCATCGCCACCTGCCGGGCGATCCTCGCGTCCAGCTCCTCCAGCAACGCGAAGAACTCCCCTCCCAACCGCAGATCGTGCACCATCGACCACCTCCAGGAATCAGCAACCCGGAGGGGGGCCCTCTCGGAGACTTCTCGCAAGTTTTCTGAGGGGGCCTCGTTGTCCGTCCCTCACGAAACGCGATCAGGATCGGGTCTGGGTCCCTCCATCTGCGTGACGGTGCTCATGATGCTGGAATTTCGGCCAGGGTGGCCGTCTCGTGTAGCGGTGCCGACCAGCCCGGGCCGGGTACGTTGCTGAACGCTCA
>JAFGBI010000137.1 GCA_016933275.1 Polyangiaceae bacterium
AATGTCGGGGTTCTGCATGGCTAGCCTCCGTCTTTCCTCGTCGCTCTCCGCGGCCAGGAACCGCGCCACGCTGGCCGAAATTCCAGCGTCACTGCTCGGTCTGGATCGGATAGGACGGAATCTGTTACCTGGCCCCGCGACCAGGACGGTTGAACGCCTTAGCCTCCGTAGGCTAAACTCTCGACTCGCGCTCGTGCCGTGGAGCCCAGATTCAGGCATTCAGCCAATGAAAAAAACAACTGTCTTAACACTCCTTCTTGTCGCTTGTCTCGGTGTTGGGACCACCCTCTACTTCGGCCGAGGTCTCGTCGTGGATTATCTGGACTACCGGTTTGTGGGCCCAGCGAGTTACTTTGACCTGGACGAGATAAGAGACCCCTCGACCTTGGATTTGAGCATTCAACGGGATGTGCTCATGGACAGTCAGGCAAGACCTGGCCTGAAGGTGCGGAAGATCGAACTCGTCTTCACCAGTCAGAACTGGCACGGTTCCGTCTGGCGGCATCCAGCTCGGATCTACCTCCCGCCGGATAGTGACGGCGGTCGCAATGCGGGGATCATCGCGACACACGCCAATTTCTTTGGTCCCGAAGTCGTGTCTCGCCACAAGATTGCGGGAACGGACAGAAACACGGAAGAAGAATTCGCCGAAGGTACCGCACTGGATCTTGGGATCCCCATAATGATCTTTCCCGATCCACCGGGCCCAATCTTCAATCTCGATGAGTCCGACCTCATGGGATACGCCATCGAGATGGCGAAGAAGGAGAAAGACGTCAGCTGGTTCGGATATCTGCCCATTACTACCGCCTATCTGCGAGCCATAACGGTGCTGTCGTCCATCAAGGGCATCAACACGGAGCGGGCGGTTCTCATGGGGAATTCGAAGCGGGGATTGGCTGTATGCCTCGCAACCGGCAGCGGGGACAGTCGGGTTGCCGGCATCATGGGAACTGGTATGCCCGGCGGCAATGGATTGTACGGGATTGCCACCAAGTTCGCTGCTCTTGGTCCAGGTGTCGCCGGACCAGAAGAAGACAGGGCAGGGCCAGGGTTTCAGCCGGCTGAGAAGGTGCTGGAAGGCATCAACAGTCCGGCGGGATTCCTCGCAGTCATGGCCTTTGATCCCTACATTTTTCGCAAGAAGATCAAAGCTGGCTACTTCGTTGCAGTGGGTACCAATGACGAGTTCATGGCTCTCGACGCGCCCAACGGCATGATGAGCCATCTTGAGGGAGACAAGGCATTTCTATCTATCGACAATCTGCGTCACACGTGGGTCTCGAAGAAGCATCTGGCTGCCTGGAAGATGTGGCTAGCACACATATTTCGCGGGAGACCGCTCCCGTCGATTCAAACACGTTTTGAGCGCAGCGATGACTTGCTGACGGTTACTGCCGACGTCTCAAGCCAGAACCAACTAGTGGGCGTCCGGCTATATTATGCATACAACAAGTCCCTCGATTGGCGGGCGGCCCAATGGGAATTCGTGCCGATGAGGGATAAAGCGGACCAGTATGAAGCTGTGCTAGAAACACGGGCCGACTACAACGTGGCATTCTATGTGGAAGCAGAAGACCATCACGATCCAGGCGGGTCTGGATTCGTCAGCTCCCTTGTCGAGATTGTTCGATACTGATCGCTGCGGCCGTTGCAGACGCGGGACCCGCCGGGCAGGTTGGACCAGCTTGGGGACGCTATCCGCCCGACTCGAGAAACCGCCAGCTCTGCCAGCAGCGCGTCCGGAGAACTACGATGTTGGGGTATCCGTTCAGCCGAGGCCCTCTTGCAGGGATTTTCGAGTTGTGCAAACGGGCGGGCCGCGCCACGCTGGCCGAAATTCCAGCGTCACTGCTCGGTCTGGATCGGAAAAGACGGATCATGACAGATTCCCCGAGGGCGAGAGCGGTTGGAACAGCTACCCTCAGCCGGCGCCGTCGCGCTATGGACGGCCCTCGCGATCACCTCGTGGGCTCGACGCGAGGTGCGTCAGGGGCGTTGGTCGGCTCCCACCGAGGGTCACGTCACTCCCACGGGTCCAGTAGCCAAAGCGTCCTCTTGTCGACCGACTCACGCACCCGCCGGCAATCACGACCCTTCTGCCAACGTTCGGTGACCACGATGCATTCGACCACCTCGAGGCTCTGTTGGTCGCAGAGTCGAAGATAGGCGGACGCTCCGAGGGGTGTGTCCTTGGGGATCTCGTGCTCGAGCCCTTCCATCGCGAGCTTCTCGCGATGCGCCAGCTTCTGGTGATAGTTGACGAGGCAAAGGTTCCGCTTCTTCTGTTCGTCCCCTGGTCCGGAGCTGAGCGTGGCTGATGGCGCTGCACCGCTCGAAGCGCCGCTCGCGGACGTGGAAGCTACAGGGGTAGAAGAGGAGCGCGAGGCGCGAGCCGTTTTCGCCCCGCGCCCCGCGTGGTGTTCGAGGTGAACGCCTGACGCCCTTGGTTCCTGGTCACATCCCAATCCTCCGAGCTGGGCGAGCACGACGGCCAGGGGTACCCACGCGAAGAGCGATCGGAAACGAGCCATGTAGCTGCCTCACCGTTCGAGCATTGCTGGAGAGAGTCGGAGGAGCATCGACGAGTGTGACAACGTTCCCTTGCCAGCAGGCAACCTCAGGTGCTGTCGATGCAAGAATCCCATATTGGCGGAGGAAGGTCGACGATCCGGTTGCCATCGACGCAGACGACGCCGAGGTCGGGCTCCTTCGCTGATCTGTCGCAGCAATCAAGCTGATTGCTGCTCTAGCGCCCCGCGCGGGCCGCCGCGATGAGCTCGCGGTTGTGGCGGATCGCCCGGAGGAGGGAATTGTCACGCGAGCGCGACTCTGCCTGGTCGAAGTCACGGGTAGCGCCCTCGAGATCCCCCGCGAGGTACTTGGCGTAGCCGCGTTCGGCGAGGGCCTGCGCGTCACCCGGTTCGGCGTCGAGCGCCTCGTCGAAGGCCCGGATGGCGGCGGGGTAATCCTTGCGTACCGTGGCCAAACGACCGCGGCCCATGGCCGCCTCCCAGGTGGGGCCGTGCTCGGTCTCGGCGCTCGGTGGCTCGCTGGTCGGCGCCGTCGCGGGCGCGGCAGCGCGCGGAGGCGCGATCGGCGACACCGGCGCGGCTCGACCGGGAGGTACCGGGTGGACCTCGGGACGCTCGGCGCTCGGGGATTCGCCTCGCCGAGCAGCCGTCGGCACGAGGGTCGGGATCGCCCGACGCCAGGACTCTCCGGGCGCAAAGTCGAGGAGCAATCGGCGCAACGAGCCGGAGCCGATCACCCAGGCCCGATCGGCCGATTGCGCCACGCGATGGGGGCCGGCGGCGGGGAGCGCGAGGACTCGCCAACGCTCCCCAGAGCGGGCCCAGAGCTCGGCGGGTTCTGGGCCGAACGCGCCGGTGCCCCTGGCGATCGCGAGATCATCGAAGGGCAATCGGCCCGGCGGGGGCTCGAGCAGCGCCGGCGTGGCGGCGACTCGGTCGATCGGCTGCCAGCCGCTCCCGACGAGCCGCAGGAGGCACGGCTGCTCGCGAGTCCCCGCACTGGCGATGAGCTCACCCGAGCGAGCCAGCACAAGGTTCGCGCTCGGGGCATGGCAGGCTTCGACGTCGCTCGTGCGCACCGGAAGCTCGGTCCATCGACCTTGGGACCAGCGCATCAGCAGGGGCACTGGAGCGGAATTCTCGTCCGGGAACCGCTGTCCGACGAGCCACGCGTTGCCTTGGGCGTCGAGGGCCAGATCCGACACGCTGGTGCTCGCGGTTTCCTCGCGCAGGACCTGCCAGCCCGACGGCTCCCAGCGAGCGACGCCGCCGTGATAGGACGCCGCCCAGGCTCGTTGACTGGCGTCGTGCACCAGAGCGACGACGCCGCTGGTCCACGGCGTGGGGCGAGCGACCGCCGTCATCCGATCGTTGCCCTCGACGTGCAGCGTCAGGTTCCTGAACGTTGCCGCGTCAACACTCCCTTGCGACGAAACCGACACCGCGACGAACGCGTCCTTGGTCCCCGTGGCGACGCGCTGCCAGGTGTCGCCGTCCCAGCGCGCGAATAGCCCATCCGCGCCAACACCCCAGGCCTCCTTCTGGAACACGACCGGAGCGCCCGAGGGAGTCGCCGCCACGTCATTGAAAGCGGGCGGGGCTTCCAGGCGGTACGCGACGGGATGCGCACCGAAGTGGAGCCGGACCCCGAGCTCACCCGCCGCGACACCCTGACCGGGGCCGGTCACGACGAGGCCGCGGAGCTCGCGCCATTCGTTGGCGAGGGGCGCCCCCGGCCGTTGCCAGGTCGTGCCGTCCCAATGAAGGAGGATGCCCTTGCGTCCCGCCACCCAGAGATCCCGTTCCGCGGTTCCGCCCACCGCGAGCAGGCCCTCGCCAGGCGGTCTCGGCAGCTCGTGCAGCATCCCGTCGCGGAGGACCCACGCCCCGGGCGGACCTTCGCTCACGAAGGCGACCGTCCCATCCCCCAAGCGCCGAATGGCCGTGATTTCCTGGTGCGCTGCCGAGGGATTGGCCGACAGCTCAGCCCAGCGCTCGCCGTTCCATTGCGCGATGCGGCCGCCGGTCGTACCTGCCCACGCCTCGCGCGGACCAGCGACCTCCATCACCCACGGCCTCGAGGAAGCCTCGGACCAGGGGCTCGGTGCCGTTCCCCACCGGCCGGGACCCTCGCGTCGGAGGAGCGTCCCCCCATCGAGGGCGGCCCAGAGCACGTCGCTCGACGGTCCGGCGAGGGCCTTGACGCGCGGCCACCGCGAAACCGAAGGTCCCAGCGACTCGCGGCTCCACTCGGAGCCATCCCAATGCATGACGGAGCCGCTCTGCCCCGCGACCCACACGTCGCGGGGACCGAACGCGCGCACGGTCCAGAAGGCCGCGGCGTCGCCAAGCCCGATCCAGCCACCCCAATCCCGACCGTTCCAGTGGAGCACGAGGCCCGTCCCCCCCACGGCCCAGACGTCCTCCGCGCTCGAGCCATCCGTCCCGTAGAGGGAGACCGCAGGCAGCGCGGCGCCCGTCACGCACCAGCTATCGAGCGAGCAGACCCGCGCAGCTCGACGATCGGCATCCGCGTGGTCCCCGGTCCCCCGGGTCGCTCCGGGGTTCCCCATGAGGTCGCGCAAGGGCCGGGGAAGGAATCTCTCCGGGACCGTTCCGGAGCGCAGCAGCAAGACTCCAACCACCGCGGCCGCGCCGCCGATCGCGACGACCAGGGCGCAACCCGACAGCGGGAGCAAGGCGTAGACCAGCGACCGTCGACGCTTGACCGTGGACCCTGACGGAGAAGGGCTCGAATCGGGGGTACGGGCCAGGTTCATGGGATTGTCACCGCGCCGAAGCGTTCGCCCAAGCCAACGGGCGCACCAGGAGGATACGCCGGGTGCCGATCTTGCCTTCCCGCAGCCGGATCCGCCACGACCCATCGCGCGGCCACCGCGTAACCGACGGTCCCAGCGACTCGCGACGGCGTCCGCAACCGCGCTCGGACCTCCCGGCGTACCGGAGGGACCCGACGTTGCGGCAGCGCGGCGGCGCTATGACTCGTCGAAGGTTGCCGCTACCCCGATCGCCATGGCCAGCGCGGTGATGCCGAAGCGAGTGATCGCCGTCGCCTCGACGACTCGAAGCTCACGAATCCGGCCGCGCAGCGGCTGAAGGTGCTCCTGCCAGGCGGAGCGTGCCCCCGTCTCGTAACCAGTCGTCGCCCGCACATCCAGGATGACGATACGCTCTGAGGCTCGCAGCGCTTCCGCAAGCGCCATCGCGGAGGCGATAACACCGAGGGCATCCAGATCTCCGGTCAACCGCATGGCCACGAGCCCGGACGATGCCTCGAGGTGCCAGGTGGGTACATCCAGCAGGTGCACTGCGAGCTGCTGGAGACGAAGGAGGCGAAGGCGGCGGAGCAGTACGCCACCGCGATGGTTCTCGGGGAGCCGGAGCGCGTCGTACGTGGGAGGGCGCCGTGACCAAGCTCATGGTCCTCATTGGGTCGTACCTGTCTCGCTGGCTGGTCCACGGGAAGGCGGCGTCTCTCGACGCCGAGCTGCTCATCGCCAACGCGGAGGACCAACGCAGCGGAGGACTGCAGAGGACTGCGGAGGACTACAGCGAGGCTGCGGGAGTCACCGCGTAGGTGGCCGAATGAGATCGCAGAACATGGATTATGACAAATTCCCCGAGGGCGAGAGCGGTTGGAACAGCTACCCTCCGGCGAGCACTCGTGCGATGGCGTGGGGCTCGGTGGCGACCTCGACCCATTGCATCGGTCCGCCGCAACGCGTGCAGGTCTCGTCGCGGACGAACGCCGGCAGCGGCGCGGCAAAGCCGTGCTCGATGGCGTCGTCTAGCGTGCGCAAGTTGTCGCGCACCACCCG
>JAFGBI010000138.1 GCA_016933275.1 Polyangiaceae bacterium
AATCGCCGGGCGAAGCGCGGCGATTCAGCTCAAAACCCGCGCGTCCCCGCGCACTGGCTTCCCCCCCCGCGCGAAATCCAGGATGAAGAAGGCGTCCGTCATCAATCTGCGCGAGTGCGAGGCGACGCCTCTCTCATTCTGGGCCTGCCCCACTGCGTCGAGGGCACTTTGACACCATGGACGAGAAGCGCCGGACAGCCGTGAGCAAGTTCCTGAGCTACGTGCTCAGGCACGAGCCCGCGGCCGTGGGCATCGCGCCCGACTCGGGCGGTTGGGTCGCCGTCGAGGTGCTGCTCGCCGCGTGCGCTCAGCACGGCCGCCGGCTGTCCCGGGCCGAGCTCGAAGAGGTCGTTGCCACCAGCCCGAAGCAGCGCTTCGCCCTGTCCGATGATGGGCAGCGCATCCGCGCGAACCAGGGTCACTCGACCAAGGTGGACCTCGGCTACGAGCCGGCCGAGCCGCCCGACGTCCTCTTCCACGGAACGGTCGCGCGCGCGGTGCCCGCCATTCGGGACACGGGCCTGCAGCGAATGGAACGCCACCACGTCCACCTCTCACCCGACGAAGCCACCGCCCGCGCCGTGGGTGGTCGGCGTGGGAAGCCTGTTATCCTGCGTATCGACGCCCGGGCGATGCGGGATGCCGGACACGTCTTCTTCGTGACGCCGAACGGTGTCTGGTTGACCGACGCGGTGCCGGCCTCATTCATCTCGGGCTGGGGCGACGACTGAACGGCGCTACTCGTACCACTGCCCAGCGTCCAGGAAGTCCACGAACATCTCCCAGGTGATCTGCGCGAGAGCGACCACCGGGTCGTCGATGTCGCGTGGGCCCATCGAGGTGATCGCGCCGGAAGCATCGAGGACGGCCACCGGTCCAGGTACGTAAGACCGCCCCGTATCGTCGCCGTCCTGCCATCCACCGAACGTTCCCGCTGCGGCGCACTCGAGGTAGGTGCAGGGGTCGAAGTTGTACCAGCGTCCACCGCGAGGGGCGTCCACACCGAAGTAGCGGTACTCGTTGTCGAGGGTCCCGGACCGCCTCATCTCATCGAGGTCGCGGATCTGCTCGCCGATGCGCTTCTCCCAGACGACGTAACCGCTCGTTGCGGTTGGGCCCGCCTCGGACGCACCGGGTTCGGGGGCGAACGCTGCCCGCAGCAGCTCCGCGAATTCCGCTGGTGAGACCGCCTCGCGCGCCCGCAGGTTGTGGCACAGCCGACGCAGATTCTCGAGGTAGCTCTGGAGCGTTCCGGTGCACTCCGGTCGCTGCTTCACGAGCTCCGCGATGAAGCAGTAGAGGTCGCGGTTGGTCTCCACCTCAGCCATTGGTTGCCCCGGAGTCGAGCGCCTTTCGCAATAGGGGGCGCAGCTGTTCGCTTACCAACGGAACGCTGTCCACTTCCCCCATGCGCAGCCATCGCCGTTCCCGAGTGCGCTTCGGGAGGTCGCCAAGGGTCGGTTCGCCGAGAGGACGCGCCACGTAGTAGCGGACCTGCTTCAGCCGGCGCTCGCTCCCCTCGCCGAGGAAGTACTCGAGCCGCCCGAGCTCCGCGGACACGCCGAGCTCTCCCGCGGCGCCCGACTCCTTGCGCAGCTCGCGAAGAGCGGCTTCCTCCGGGAGCTCGTCCCACTCGATGCCACCCTTGGGTAGTTCCCAGCCGTTGCTGCGGGTGCGGATCACGAGCACGGCCGGTCCGGCGTCGTCGCTTGTGACCAGCGCCGCACCCGCGCAGATCTCGCTCGGGCAGCCCTCGAGGTCGAGCACGAGGTCGTCGATCAGGCGGCGCGCCTTCGCCTCCGCGAGGAACCAGGTCGTCGGGGCGTTGCGCCGCCAGCCGCCAGGGGCGTCGACGCGGTCGGCCACCATGAAGAGGCAGAGCAGCCGGACATCCACCTCCTCCATCAGGCGCCGCCACGCCTTCTGGGACGGCGCCTGTCCGCGAAGCGTCGCGCGGTACCAAGGCAGCCCCGTGTCGTGCCACTTCACCAATCCGAGGAGGGTCGAGTCGGTCACCCCGCATTCGGCGAGCACGTCGAGGGAGCGCTCCGGCCGGGCCGTTCCGGTGATCTTGCCGATGTCGTGGGCGTGACCGAGGTGGGTCAAGAGCGCCACCTCGGCCGGAGAGCATCCGTTGGCGCGGGCCAGCCGCGCAGCCATCCCGGCGACGGCGTCGGAGTGCGCTCGCGCGTCCAACGCGCTGTGACGCCGGGGATTGAGGGAGACGCGGCCGAGCCTCGCGTAGGCCGCGGCGAATCGTTCGTTCTTCAGCAGGTCTTCCATGTTCGTTCTCTGCTCCTGAAGGTACGCCCGAGGGATATCATGCAGAACTTGTCATTTGTGCGCGGCTATCACCGCGCGTTATAGTGGACCGGTGAACTACGACTGGGTGTTCTCCTTCGCGGCCTTTGCCGACCACCTGAACTTCACGCGGGCGGCCGCAGCGCTGCACATCACGCAGCCGGCGCTGCACGCGCAGATCCGCAAACTCTCCGAGGACGTCGGGGCGACCCTCTACCGACGCAACGGCCGAGCGTTGGTCCTGACCGTGGAGGGTCGGCGGCTCGCTGCGTTCGGCCGCGAAGTTCAGGCGCGCGGGAGCGACGTTCTCGCTGAGCTCCGCGGCGGGGAAAGCCGAGGGCCGATCGTCCTCGCCTCTGGCCAGGGGGCATTCCTCTATCTCCTCGGTTCGGCGATGAGGCGGTTCCCCAAGGACCGTTGGCCCCTCCGGGCGGTTTCAATGTCGGGGCCCGACACGATCCAGGCCGTTCGAGACGCTCGGGCCGACGTCGGGGTGGCCGTGTTGCCCAACGTGCCCGCGGACCTCGACTGCCGAACCCTGCGCCGGACTGGCCAAATCGTGCTGTTGCCGCGGGGGCATCGGCTGGCGAAGCGGCGGAGCCTGAAGCCGAGCGATCTGGACACCGAGAGGATCGTCGTGGCGCCCGAAGGGAGCCCGCACCGCGTGATGCTTGCTCAGGCGCTGGCGGCGGCCGGGGCCCAGTGGTCGGTCGCGGTGGAAGCAACCGGCTGGGAGCTCATGATCCAGTTCGTGCGGTATGGCCTGGGGATCGGCGTGGTGAACGACTTCTGCCCCGTGCCGCGCGGGCTGGTCGGCGTGAGACTCGAGGGGGTCCCAGACGTCGAGTACCACGTGGTGACTCGGCCGGGTGCCCCGCGCGAGTCGAGGGACACCCTGGTTCGTTTGATCCTGGAGAGCACCGCGTGAGCCGCCGCGATCCGGGCTGTGTCGGCGCGTAGGTAATTTGAGCAGCGGGTCGTCGGCCAGTCCGAGAGCCGGCGGCGCGCGAACCTCCCCATCAAGGAGCGATCGGCG
>JAFGBI010000139.1 GCA_016933275.1 Polyangiaceae bacterium
GGTCGGGCAGGCGTCCACACAGGTGCGGCAGTCCGCGGGGCAGCGCGCGGGCTCGAGCTCCGGAGCGGCGCGCAGGCGATCGGGGAGCACCGGTAGCGACCGCGGGTACGGGATGGTGCGGTGGCCCTGACGGGCGCGAGCGAGGATCTCTTTGAACACGTTCGTCCCCTGGTACCCGGTTTCAGTCGAAGTGACGGGTCGCGCGAAGAGGTTTCTGGGTAGAGAGCAAGCGGGGCTGGGGCCCCGCGCGCAGCGGACCCCGAAACTGGGGTCCGATGTTGGGTGGGGGTCCCCACGCGTAGCGTGGGGGGAGGGTCTGCGCCAGACCCTCCCCAGGACCATCAGGAGAATGCCGGTCGAAGACTCCACCGACGACCCCACAGAACGGGAGAATTCTGTCAGGCTCGGTTCGGGCTATTCTGGAATTGGGCTCCCCGAAATTAGAGATCGTGACCACAATAGGAGAGATAGAAGCTCTTGTTGCAGAGCGGGAAATCCGAGATCGCCTGCTCGCGGAGGGCGAGGGCGAGGCCCGTCCAATTGTTGAAGGAGGGGTCGACGACTTCGTAGGCGGCGAAGCGGCCTTCGGCGTTGGTGATGGCGACGTGGCAGATCTCGCCGCGCCAGCCCTCGACGAGGGAGACGGCCAGGCGGTTGCCGCGGAGCTCGGCGGCGGGGCGCCGGACGGGGCCGGCGGGGAGCGCGCGGAGCTGATCGTGGAGGAACTTGCCCGAGCGTTGCACCTCCAGCCAGCGGACGTAGGCGCGGGCGAAGACGTCGCCGGTCCGCGCGACCGAGGTCGGGATCTGCGCGAGGCGATACATCCCCGAGGGGAAGTCGTGCCGCACGTCGCGTTCGAGTCCAGATGCACGCGCGGCCACCCCGACGAGACCGAGGGCGTCGGCGGTATCGAGCGGCACGGTACCGGTGTTCTCGAAGCGCGCCATCACCGAGGGCTTTTCCCAGAGCAGGGTCACCGCGCCCTCCACGTTCTCCAGCGTCGTTTCGAGGCCCTTGGTGAGGCGCTGGACGCGCTCCGGGTCGAGATCGAAGGCTACCCCACCCGGACGAACCAGTCCGCGCCCGAACCGGCTGCCGCAAATGGCGGCCGAGAGGTTGAGGAGATCGCCGCGCAGGCGGCCACAGAAGGACGCGGTCGGCAGATAGCCGACATCGCCCGCGAGCGCGCCGAGATCGCCCACGTGGTTGGCGAGCCGCTCGAACTCGAGCGCGATCGCCCGGATCGAAAGCGCGCGGGGCGGCACGGCGGTCGCGGAGAGTGCCTCGACGAGCTCCGAGAAGGCGAGGGTGTGTCCGATCGTGGTGTCGCCGGCGAGCGTCTCGACGTGGTGGATGGAGCGTGGCGTAGGTCCGCTGGACAAGGCGCGGTCGATGCCGCGGTGCTGGTGTCCCAGGCTGATCTCGAGGTGCATCACCTGCTCCCCGTGGCACTGGAAGCGGAAGTGCTCGGGCTCGATCACGCCGGCGTGGACGGGGCCGACGGCGACCTCCTGGACCGCGGAACCCTCGACGCGGTAGGGGTGTTCGAGCGCGATGGGGGAACGTCCGGGGAAGGCGGAGGGGGGAGCGTTGGGATCCCTGTTCCACGGCCGAGCGAAGCGCACTGGCTTCAGCCACGGGTACCCTTCGGGGACGAGGCCCCAGCACTCGGCGAGGGACCGCTCGAACAGGTGCACCTGCGGGCAATCGGGAGTCATCGACGCGAAGCTCGCTCCGTCGAGCGAAGCGCACCCGACCCGAACGAGGCCGTCAGCCTCGCAGGGCAGTACGGCAAAGAGCCTGAACCCCTCGGCGGCGGGCACGGCGAAGAGCGCGGACACCCGGCCATGGCCGTTGGGCGCCTGGATCACCGCGCGACGGAGCTCGGCGAGCGAGAGCATCGGGACGTCGTCGAGCGGGAGCGAGCGCCCGTTCCGGAGCGCGGCGAGCGCGGGGCCGGGCTTCGAGTCGCGGGTTTCGAAGCGCCCCTTGCCATCCGGTCCCCCCGCGTCGAGGGCGCGCGGGTCGAGGTCGTGCGTGTCGGCGTGGCTCACGGGCCCTCCAGCTCGGCCGCGGCCTCACGCAGCAGCGCAGCCAGGGGTTCGGGGATGTGGACACCGAGGACGAGCACGAGGCCGAGCAGGCAGGCGGCGGGCGCCACCAGCGCGAGCGGCTCGGGACGGCGCTCCGTCGTTTCGCTCGCGCTCGGGGTGCCCTGCACGACGGCGAGCATCGTGGTCCCCATGCCGACGAACACGACGGCCAGGAGCACGAGGAACGCGCCGGCGACCAGGATCTGCCCGCGGTCGACCGCCGAGGTGAGGATGGTGAGCTCGCTGAGGAACGGCCCGAACGGAGGCGGGCCGGTGATCGCGAAGAAGCCGGCGAGGAAGAGCGCCGCCGAAACCGGCACTCGGCGGATCGCGCCCCGGACGTCTTCGATCGACTTGCTCCCGAAGGCCCGCTGGATATTGCCGGCGGTGAGGAAGACCGTGCCCTTGGTCTGCGCGTTGTTCACCATGTGGAGGAGCGCCCCGAACACCGCCCCCCCTCCGATGCCGATCCCCAGTGCCAGGATCCCCATGTGCTCGACGCTCGAGTAGGCGAGCAGGCGCATGTAGTCCTTCTGGCGCGCCATGAAGACACCGGCGACCAGCATGGACAAGAGCCCGAGCACGAGCAACGGCCGCCGCGCGAACTCGACCTCGCCCGCGGCGACCGCGATGCGGTGGATCCGCAGGACCGCGAGGAAGGCGCAATTGGTCAGGGCTCCCGCGAGGAGGGAGCTGGCGACGCCCGGTGCCTCGCCGTAGGCATCCGGCTTCCAGGTGTGCATCGGGGCGAGCCCCATCTTGGTGCCGTAGCCGACGAACAGCACGAGCAGCGCGGCGTGCAGCCAGGGGCGCGACATCTTCGGCGCGTTGGCGATGAGGTCCGGGAGCAGGAGCGACGGCGTCCCGCCCCCGTGGAGCACCGCGTAGCCGAGCAGGAACGAGCCGAACAGAGCGAGGGCGATCCCCACCGATCCGACCAGCAGGTACTTCCACATCGCCTCGACGGAGCGCGGCGTGCGGTGGAAATAGACGAGCGGAGCGACCGCGAGGGTGCTCGCCTCCAGCCCGACCCACAGCACCCCGAGGTGGTGCGCCTGCGTCATCAGGCCGACGACTCCGGCGAACGCCATCACGCAGGTGCAGAAGAGGCGGTTCGATTTCGCGGGGTGCTGGGCGAGGTAGGCCGGGAGATACACGGCCGCTGCCACCAGCAGTGCCGTGGTCGTGCCGAGGACGAGCTTGCCCAGGGCGTCGAGGTAGAGCCAGCCGTCGAGCGCCGCCACCTCCGACAGGACGAGGGCAATGACGACTAGCACGGCCTCTACCACCGCACCCGCGGTCACCAGCCAGGGGCGCGCGCTCTCGGTGCGGAGCGCGAAGATGATCGCCGCGAAGCACCAGGGGACGAGGATCAGGGCGAGGGCCACCGCTCATTCCTCCTTCAGCTGCGCGAGATGGGTCGTGTCGAGCGAGGAGAACTCGCGACTGATGTGGTTGAGCATGATGCCCATGACGAAGATGCCGACGAGCAGATCCAAGAGGACGCCGAGCTCGACCAGGAATGGCATGGCACCGACGAGCGTGAGCCCCAGGATGAAGACCCCGTTCTCGAGCACCAGGTAGCCGACGACCTGGCTGATCGCCTTGCGCCGGGTAGTGAGCAGGATGAACCCGATGAGCACGGTCGAGAGCGAGGTGGGGACGAGGAGCGATCCCGTGTGCTCGGGGGCGAGCGGGAGCGTGTTCGCGAAGAGGATCGCGAGGGCGGTGCCCACCGCGCCCACGATCAAGGACGGAACATAGTCGATGGAGGGCTCGATTTCGCGCCGGATCCGCATGTCGCGCAGGGCACGGAGCAAGAGGCGTGGGATGACGATCTCCTTGAGCGTGACGGCGCTCACGGCCACCACCGCCGTCTCGATCGTGAGACTTCCGTGTGAACCAGATGTCGGCGACGTAGAGGGAACCATCAAGCCCCACTGCAATGTCGATTGGCGCCGTCCCCGCGAGCGTGCCGGGGACATCGAATTGGCAGGAATCGGACATCCCGCCGACGACCGCATGGGCGATACCAGCGGGATCCACTCGCAGGACGGAGGCCTTCGCCGCCCAGGACTGCCCGATGAATA
>JAFGBI010000140.1 GCA_016933275.1 Polyangiaceae bacterium
CGCCCTCGTCGTCGCCCTCGTCGTCGCCCTCGTCGTCGCCCTCGTCGTCGCCCTCGTCGTCGCCCTCGTCGTCGCCCTCGTCGTCGCCAGCATCGAGGAAGCCGTGCGGACTTCCCACCACCGAACCCGGCGGACCAAGAATGAGGCCACTTAGCGCATCTGCCACGAACTCCTCGTCGGCGAGCCGTTCGCGCATCACCGCCGCGCCGCGCTCGGCCCCGGTGCCTTCCACGACCACGTAGCCCGCTTCTCGCCCCGCCAGACGTGCGGCAACGATCTCGGCCGCGTCCACACTGAACCGAGCCCCCGTCCCCAAGGCAAGGAGGCGAGAGTAGATGATTGGCCCGGGCGGTGCCCCCTGTCGCCGGAGATCCCGAACCAGGATGAGCCCTAGACGCGCCGCCAACGCCGTTTGCTGCGAGGGATCCCAGAGCCCGCGAGGCTCCCACGCTACGTGGCGGCCCTCGCGTGGCAGACGCTCGACCAGCTCGCCGAGTCGGCGCTCGGTGCGCTTGCTGGGGGTGGCCGCGGGGCGGGTCTGGATCACGATGAAACGCGCCTCGACTGCCTGCACGACATCCAGCGCCTGGCGCAGGCCGGCCTCGAACGCCTCGCCGGGCTCGAGCTCACCAACCACGCACGGCAATAGCACGCTGAACACGAAACGATCGGACACCGTACGCCGATACGCACGCAAGGTGGACGCCCGCGGCAGCGCCCCCGGCTCTGCCCGGAGCTCCAGCAGATCGAGCCTGGTGGCGTACCGCTCGATCGGCCCGCGAACGCGCGTGGTTCCGACTCGTAGGTCCATGGGAGTTTCTCCGATTCTAGCCCGGGGTAGCCCGAAGGGTGTCATCCTTCGGCCGGTGTCACCAACGAAAGACATCCCAACGGGTGGGCCCTGACGAATCGAAAGGGTATCGACGATGGGCCTGCGTGTGCAGGGCCACCAGCCGTGTCGCAAACACCGCACCGAGCCCCGGGCCGGAGAGGACTCGGCGCGACCCGCGGTCGCGGCACACACCCGGTCACCGCGTCTCCCCTACCCCACACAACCGGTCGAAGGTGATGGCAGCCGCCGCGCGCACCGAGAGGTGGTTATACCCATCGACCCGGGGAGAGCGGACCGCTTCCAGCCGGCATCTCGCGCCGGCGTGGACCGAGTCGGCGAGCCCCCAACCCGTACCAAATGCGATCAACACCGGGGGACCGATCCCCGCCAGACGCGTTCGTGCCTCGCGGAAGCTCAAGGTGGCCCCCTCGGCATCCGCAGCGCTGGTCGTCCAGAGTTCGACCGGACCACCACCCCCGAACTCATCGATCGCGTCTTCCATGGACACCACGACGGCGAGCGCACCGAGCGGAGCGGCGCGATCGGGGATCCGGCGGGCGCCGCTCCCCACGGTCCAGTGCTGCTGCACTCGCTTCGCGAGTTCTCGCTGCGCGCCGATCGGATGCACCACGTAAAGATGCGATAGCCCGTAGGTGTAGGCGCTCCGCGCGATATCGTGGAGGTCGAGGTTGGTGATGGCGGTCGTCACCACACGACGCTCCCGATCGAGCACGGGGAAATGCAGCAGCATGGCCGCCAGTCGCCTCACGATCGCCCCACCCCGGGGTTTCGACGTTCCAGATCGGGACGGCGAGCGGCGGTGCGCTCCGTGGCCTGTTCGCGGCGCCACGCTGCGATCCGAGCGTGGTTCCCGCTCACCAGAACCTCGGGCACTCCATGACCTCGGAACTCCGGTGGCCGGGTGAATTGTGGGTACTCAAGACCCCCACCCCACGCCGCACTGAAAGACTCCTCAACGGAGGACACCGCGTTGCCGAGCACGTCCGGGAGGAGTCTCACGCACGCCTCGATGATGGCCATGGCCGCCACCTCGCCGCCGGTGAGCACGAAATCGCCGAGAGACACCTCACGATCGACGAACAGGCGAACCCGTTCGTCGAACCCCTCGTAGCGGCCGCACACCAGCAAGAGTCTCTCCTGCGCGGAGAGCTCTTCGGCGACGCTCTGGCGAAACGGCTCCCCTTGGGGTGTGAGCAGGACCCGTACGGCACGCCCACCGATCGCGCATTCGGCGGCTTCCATCGCCGCCACCACGCAGTCCGGGCGCATCACCATCCCCGAGCCCCCCCCATACGGGGTATCGTCCACGCTCCGGTGCCGCCCGAGCCCATGTTCGCGAAGCTGCTCGAGGTGCACGCCGAGCCGATTGGTCTCACGCGCCCGCTTGACGAAGCTCGTGTCGAGGAATACCGCGAAGAGCTCAGGAAACAGAGTGACGATCGCGGTCTGCACGAGGGTGCTCCTGCCTAGTCCAAGAACCCTTCGACGCCGCCAAGCTCCACCACACCGTTTTCCGCATCGACGCGTGTGAGCCATGGTTCGACCAGCGGCTGTTCGTGCCGCCTGCCCGTCGCGTCCTCGATGACAATCGTGTCCACCGTCGGGTAGGGCCGCACTTCGACCACCACGCCAAGCTCGCCCCGCGCGCTGACGACCCGAGCCCCAACGAGATCCGCAAGGTAGTAGGCACCGGCCTCGAGCGGTGGGAGCACGGCGCGCGCAACCCGTATCTCGGCGCCACGCCACCGCCCCGCCTCGGTGAGGTCGTCGATACCCGCCACCTTGAGCAACTGGTATCTCGGCGTGGGCCGCACGCTCTCGACCAGCCGCGTATGGAGTGGGCCCTGGGCGAAAGCCAGCACCACTCGATCCACCTCGAGCAGACTCGTACTCCCCTCCCAGTAAAGGTCCACCTTCAGCTCGCCCCGAACCCCGTGGGGTTTGGCGACGCGTCCGACTGCGATCAGGGACGCAGTCAAGCCAGTGAGTCCTCGGGCCTAGTCAACGATATCGAGGTGAGCGCGGCGCCCGGCTTTGGTTGAAGCTGCAGTGAGGATCGCTCGCATCGACTGTGCGGTGCGGCCATCCTTGCCGATCACCTTGCCGATGTCGCTCTTTGCCACCTTGAGCTCGATCAGGGTGTTGTGATCCCCCTCGATCTCCGTGACCTCGACGGCATCGGGTTCATCGACGAGGGCCTGTGCAATGACGGAGATTAGCTGCTTCAGAGCCATGGGAGAGAGTCCTAGGATCGCGAGCCGTCTCGCACTGCCCTTGCCGCGCCGCCACGGGCGTGGCTGGCCGGTGCGTCATGGGCTGGTGGCGGCCGCCGCGCTCTGCAGCTTGAGGAGCCGCTCGATGGTGTGCGAGGGCTGAGCCCCCTGCTTGGTCCAGTATTCGTACCGTGTGGCGTCTACCTTCAGGACACCTGGATTGGCGCTGGGGTCGTAGGTGCCGATGTTCTCGATGAAGCGACCGTCGCGGGGATTCCGTTGATCCGTCACCACGATACGGTAGTACGGGTTCTTCTTCGATCCGTGGCGAGCAAGACGAATGTGGACGGCCATTTGCTTTCTTCGTTGGGTTGGGGAGCGTCCGGAACCGAAAGACGTTAGCACCGGCCGGTCCTAGCGCCAGGGGCGCGAACCGGAGGAGGTCGGCCCGGGAACCCTCACGGCTCTTCGGGGTGCGGGAAGGTAGAGGAAGTCTCGCGGTCCGGTCAAGGCCCGTGGTAACTTGTTGAGCGATGGCGACGCCCCGCGAAGCGATCCTCGACGTCCTAGCGAGGGTCCTCGCCCCCCTCATCGAGGCCGATGGCGGCCTCCTCTTCGTGGTGTCCGCGGGGGATGAAGCCGTCGAACTCCACCTCGCGGGCCGATTTGCCGGTTGCCCGGGCAACGCGTTCGTCACCCGCCGCATCCTCGAGCCTGCCGTCCGGGCAGTTGCCCCAGAGGCGCGCGTGGTCGTGACCTGGGGCTCCCTCATCCCCGCCGGGGCGAAGCGGGTCGGCGACTAGCACCGCGGCCAGATCTCCGAAAGGGCCAGGCGAAGCCACCGCCAGGTTGAGGTACCCACCCGTCGGCGGTCCCCCCCACCCCCAATTCACTTCTTCTTCTTGGTGTCCGGCGGCGGTGCGGCCGGGGTCGTCACGCTCCGCACCGTGGCGTCCACGGCGGTCGGGTCGCTCTTCCGGTTCCTTCGCAAGGTGGGAAGCTTCTTCTCGATGCTCTCGTCGATGAAGATGACCCCCACCACTGGATCGCGGTTTGCCAGGCGAAGGAGGGTGGTGCCATCGGTCCACTCGGCGGTGTCGAAGTTCCGTCCGGCGCCGAAGTCCGCTGGGAGCCGCTTGGCCTTTACGGCAAGCTTCTCCTCCACGTAGGCAACCGCGCTGTCGAAGCTCGTCCCGAGTGGTTTGCCGGCACCAAGCTGGTGCTCGTCGTAGATCTTCCACAGGCGATCCCCGAAGAAGAAGAAGTGCCGAACGATCCCGTTCTCGAGATCGAGCCGAGACATGCTCTCGTCGTTGTTGTAAGAGTACTCCCCCTTGAGGGCGGTGTTGTCCATGCCCGACGGGAGTGATCCGAACTCGAGCAGGCTGCGCCGCAGCTGCGCCTTCTTCTCGGCGAGTTCGTTGTCCAGCGCCTCCGTCTGCGGACCGATCGGGGTCGTCTTATAGAGCTCGAGGTACGCCTTGTCGAAGGCCCGATCGTAGATCTTGGCGATCTGCTCACTGCCGATGCCAAACGCCATTCCCAACGGGTGGAGCACCACCTTGCCCGGCACAGGCTTGGCGGGCTTCGCCGGCGGCGGCGGCGTCTTCGCGGCCTTGGGGTCCTTGGGGGCAGTGGCAGGGGGTGCAGGGCGGGATACCGCCAAGACCAACTCGAACTGCTTGACCTTGGGCGACGAGGGGGACGCCCCGCCACCGAACGGCGACGTGCCCGTCGTCGCGCCCGATTCGCCTGTGGAACCGGAGCCGCTCGAATCCGAGTCGTCGTCGGCATCCGAACCGCCGCCCTTGCCCTTGTTGGCCGCCTCTTCGCAGAACGGATCCTCGTCCGGGCAACCCCCCGCTTCGGTCGCGTCATCGCTGGTTTTTGGGGTCGAGCCCGACGAACCACAGGCCCCGAGCACCATCGCTACCGCCACTGTCGCCGTGAGTCGCCACGCCTTCATGATCAGTTCCTCCAACGCTGGGACTATGCGCCCGTGAAGCCGCGCGAGAACAACTCTCGGCGGCTACGGACCCGACTCGACTTGAGCGGACCCGTGAGGTATCACCGGCGAGCTTCGATTGCGGACACCCGGAGCCCCCGGTTCGGCGCAACCCTCGGGACCGACCGGTCCGTTCGCGAATGCGCCCCGCTCTGTTCGCCTGTCTCGACCGATTCGTCAATACTTCTCGAACGACGGCTGATGGGAGCGGCAACTCGCAGCGGACACGGAACGCGTCTTCGCGGGCGACACCACGGTTTCTGGACGATCTGGCGCCAGCGCCCGCTCACCCTCCCGCCCCGATCCGGCGGTTTCCAACCGCAACGAGATCCCAGAGGATCCCATGGTCGGCCAACCCGGGGTGCCGAAGGCGCTCTAGCCGGCGTTCGCTCCCGGAATTGTCACGCGAGTCGGTGGACTGTCCTGGCGATCATCCCCATTGCCCATGCCGCGCTGGTTGGGTGCGGGGCTCGAGCCCCCGCCGTGACCGCACCGGTCGGCCTTCCCGAATACCAGCCAGAAGACGCCGCCCTGCTCGACGACACCTTCGGACCCGACGTATTTCCCACCTCCGTCCTCGTCCTTCCCAGCTCCTACGAGAAGCTCGTGGAGCGGGTGGTGCGCGCGGAGAGCGTCCTGCCGGTCACGGTGACGACCGTGAGCCGCCAGGGGATCCCACCCAGACAGAGCTACTCCCTCGTGGTAACCCCTACCGGAAGGCCCCTTGCCGGCGCTGCCTGGTCCTCCCCGCTGGTCCTCACCCTTTCCCCGACGAGCCCCTCCTACGCACAAGTCGTGAGCGCAGAGACGACACTCGTGGGCACCCCGCTTATACTCCTGTTCCGCCGGTACGTCGCCGACGAGGTCGAGTCTCTACATTGGCGAGCCGAACCCGATACCCCCGCAGTCAGGGCCGCCATCCTCCGGGCTACCGGGGTCCGAGCCGGGCGGGGACCCAACGGTCCACGATGATGCAACTTCGCGCCCAATCCGTCGAAATCAAGTCCCCGCGCGAGATCGCCATCATGCGGGAGGTCGGACGCCTGGCTGCGGACACGCTCTCGAAGGTGGGAGCAATGATCCGCCCTGGACTGTCGACCCAGGAGATCAACGACTTCGTCCACGCGGATACGGTGCGGAAGTCGGCTCGACCCGCGCCCCTCAACTACCGCGGGTTCCCCCGCAGCGTCTGCACCTCACGCAACGAGGTCGTTTGCCACGGGATCCCCAGTCGCGAGGAGATCCTTCGCGACGGAGACATCATCAACGTGGATGTCACCCACGTCTTCCAGGGTTTTCACGGGGACACTTCGGCGACCTTTTACGTCGGCAAGCCTGCTGCGGATGCGGTCCACGTGACCGAGGTGGCTCGCCGCTGCCTCGAATTGGGCATCGGCGCCGTTAGGCCGGGTGGCCGCCTCGGCGATGTCGGCGCCGCCATCCAGTACTTCGCGGAGGCCGAGGGGTGTTCCGTAGTCACGGCATTCGTGGGTCACGGGATCGGACGAGAATTCCACGAAGAACCAAAGGTTTGCCACATCGGCGTGCAAGGAAAGGGGATGAGACTCCGACCAGGGATGACCTTCACCATCGAGCCCATGATCAACCTTGGCGTACCGGAGGTGGAAATCCTCGACGATGAGTGGACCGCCGTGACCGCTGACGGCTCGCTCTCGGCCCAGTTCGAGCACACCCTGCTCGTCACCAGTGATGGGGTCGAGATCCTCACCCCAAGGGAGGGTCTCCTCGAGAACAGCGAGATTTTCCCCAATTACTTCAGTCTTCGCGCCAAATGAACGGCGTTCCCGAAGGGTCTGCAGGGCCTGTTGGTCGGAGGAATCCTCCTGGATTTCGCGCCTCCCAGAGCACCGATCGGGTTGCCAACAGCAACGGCAGCGCTGGAGAGGTCTGCTGCCGGTTCGGTGCTCTGGGTTGTTGACTTGACGCAGCAATCAACCTGACTGCGCCGCCGGCGCTCCCTCGCTGGGCTCGGGCCGTGGTTCTCCATGGACTCGTGCAGCAGGCTGCACCCGCTCCACTCCGGCTCTGCGCGCGCCGAACGCGGATAAGGCTCGAGGTCTGCTACGGATTCCGGCATGTCGTCCGTCGTCGGCGCGAAATCCAGGATCATCCGGCCCCAAGGCCCATTTGGCCGACCAATCGTTCCGGAGCGACGGGAGACTGCCCGGGTTCCCAAACTGCGGTCCAGTGCGCGAGATCGGGAGGAGTCGAGGGTTGGTGTCTGGACTCGCACCCATTTGACCGCCGCAGTACCAATGGAACCTTGACGTTTCACGGGTGGCCCGATTAGCTTGGCGGGCCGAAAACCTTCGGGAGAGTCGGCCCAGCCACTTGCCAGCCGTCGGACCGATCCGCCATTCGGGCGTGTTGAGGGGCGATCTGACTCGGGGTGGAGGGGGCTTTCCACCCAACGAAAATGGCGGTCCGTACGAAAAAGAAGCGCTCGGCGAGACGACAGCCGAAGCGCAGCACCGGGGCCTCGAGGAAGTCCGGATCTGTGGCAAAATCAAAGGCTTCGGGGAAGAAGACGGGCAAGCGGAAGGGGGGCAATGCGAAGCCAGCACCTTCACCTGCCGCTCGGTCGTCCGGTCGCAAGAAGGCCCGTCGAGCGGAGGTGGCCAACCGGAGCGCGCGCAAGCCAGCCCGATCCAACGCGAGGGGAACGAAATCCCCGCGTACCAAACGGGCGACGGTCACGAAGCAGCCGAAGCGGCCCGCGCGACCGGCAGTCCGGCGATCGAGCGAAACGGCCAAGGCTCGAGAAAAGGCTCGGCTGGCCCGGGCGAAAGAGAAGGCCAATGCCGCCAAGGAGCGGAAGCGCCTCGCCAGGGAGAAAGCGCTGGCGGCAAAGGAACGTGAGCGCCTCGCCAAGGAGAAGGCCCGGGTCGCGAAGGACCGGGCTCGGCTAGCCAAGGAGAAGGAGCAGCAGCGGGTCGCCGCCGCCAAGGAGCGCGAGCGCATAGCCAGGGAAAGGGTCAGGGAGCGTGCTCGGCTGGCCAAGGAGAAGGCCAACGAACGGGCGCGCGCTGCCAAGGAGAAGGCGAACGAGCGGGCTCGGTTGGCCAAGGAGAGAGCCCTCCGTGCGAAGGAGAGGGAGCGCGAACGGGCCCAGGCAGCCAAAGAGAAGGAACGGCTCGACAAGGAGAAAGCAAAGGAGAAGGGGCGGCTCCGCGCCGAGCGGGAATCTGCCCAGCAGGCCCGGCAGGCACAGCTCGCGGAGGAACGGGCCGCGGCCAAGAAGGCTCGCGAAGTGGAACGTCAGCGCCAGGTGGCGGCGCGGGCGGCAGAGCGGGAGGCAGCCAGGAAGGCTCGCGAAGAAGAGCGGATTCGGCTGCAAGAGGAACGGGATCGACAACGGGAAGAAGAGCGGCGAGCCAAGGAGGAGGAACGGGCCCGCAAGGAGAAGGAGCGCGAGGAGTTTCGCAAGGCGAAGCTCGCGGAGAGAGAGCGACTCCGTTCCGAACGAGAGGCCGCGCGGCGGGCGTTGGAGGGGAAGATCGCTCGTGCCAACCGCCAGGCCCAACGCTCGGGTGGCCTTGGCGGACGAGGCGCGACGGCTCGACTCTACCGTGCCAGTGCGATCCCCGACCAGTCAGGGACCACTCGACGGGTCGAAGCAGCCCTTGCTGAACGACACGCCGCAGCGATGCGGCCGGCACCCCTCCCGAACGAGCCGCTCATGCTGGACGGCGAGGAGCTGCCCGCGGTGCCAGCTCCGGAGGAACCGGCACCCCCGCCGGCAACCCCCCCGCCGCCCTTGGCTGACGGATCGGGAACGGGTCCGCCCGCCGCGGAAGGGCAGTCGTCCCCACCAGCGACGCTCCCCGCCCCGGACAACGTCGCGGCACGCTACGCCAGCATCCTCGAACGGCTCGCTCGGACAGACGAGGAATTCCATCGCGCCTACCGGGAGAGCTTCGAGATGTCGTGGATCTTCCACGACAGCGCCATGGAGGGAGTCGTCTATACCTTCCAGGAGCTCAAGACCGCCATCGATCCAAACATCGCCGTGGTGCCCGACTCGAGCTTGCAGCCCGTCTGCGAGGAGATCCGGCGGCACAAAGCGGCGATCGACCACGTGCGAGACCTGGCCGAGAAGAAGCGCACGCCGATCACCGTCGACACGATCAAGAAGCTTTTCCTCATCCTGCATCCGGAGGAGGGCGATCTGAAGACGGTCAAGTACCGCAAGGACATCCCGCAGCACCGGCTCTACTTCCACGAATACGCTGCCCCCGACAAGATAAACTACAAGGTCCGGCAGATCGTGGATTGGCTGAACGGACCGGAGCCGAAGAAGATCCGTCATCCAGTGCGGATCGCGGCGCGGCTGCACTTCGACCTGGTCCGAGTGTTCCCCTTCGCCGTCGACAGCGGCAAGGTCGCCCGTCTCCTGATGAACCTGCTCCTGCTCAGGTCCGACTACCCACCGGCGATCATCCACTCGACCGAACGGCAGCGGTACTACGAGGCGCTCAAGGGAGCACTGCCGGTCATCGTCCAAATGGTGAACGAGGCCATCGAGAACGGACTCCAGAGCCTCGAGAAGCGGCTCGACGAACAGGAAACCCGTAAGCGATCGTTCGGTTCCTGAGCATCCGGGCCACGATCCCGACGCCCGTCCCGGTCCCCACTACTCTGGTCCGCGCAGGCCGACGACGAGATCCCAACCCGTCACCAGCGCCAGCCGAGCCATGGCGATGTTGTAGTCGTAGGTGGCGGCCATCACGTTGAGCCGCTTCAGCGCGTACTCCTTCGCGGGGTCGACCAGGTCCTCGTCTTCGTACGCACCGATGTCGATCCCCTGCTGCACCTTGACGAGCCACTGCTTCGCGTAACGCGTGGCCTCCGAATAGGCATCCAGGCGACGAGCCGCGTCGGCGGCGTCGGCGTAGGCCCCCTCCACCTCCGCCCCCACCCCCCCCAGCGCGAACCGCTCGCTCGCCCGGGCAACCTCGAGGTCGGCCCGCGCCGCCGCGAGCCGCGTCGACCCGCTCAGAAAGTCCAGGTTCCACTTGAGGCCAAGGCCAGCACCGTACCCGAGAACATTGGCCGAATCATTGACGAAGGGATTCTTCTGGTCGGTCCGTGCGGGGGCGTGGGCCCACTTCCAGCTGAGGGCGAGCCCGAGATCGGGATAGGCGCGAGCCTCCTCGATGCGCACCTGCGCGCGCCGTGCGGCAATGCCAGCCCGTGCCATGTTCACCTCCGGACGGTGCAGGCGCGCCGCTTCGAGGTAGCGTGCCAAGGGCCCCAGCGGATGCGGGAGCCGCTGGAGCGGTTCGTCGGGGATGTCGAACCCCTGCCCTGCCCCGGTGAGGAATCGGAGCCCCGCGAGCGCCGCGGCCGCGTTCTTGTGGGCCTCGCTCTCCCGTGCCGTAAGCTCCGCTCGTTGCATCTTGAGCTTCAGGAGCGCGACCTCATCGCCATCTTCCTCGGCGACCCGGCGCTCGAGGATCCGTATGTACTTGTCGATCTGTCGCTCCGCCTCTCGGGCGAGGGAGAGGGCATCGCGGGCGAACTGCAACCCATAGTAGGCCCGGCGCACGTCGAGCATGACCTCCTGCTTGACCTTGACGACCTCCTCCTGCCCGAGCCTCACGTTCGCGTCGGCCGCCTCCCAGAGGTTGCTGATCTTCCCGAAGGTCCAGAGGGGAATCGCCCCGCTGACTCCGACCTGCCAGGCGAGTGTCATGTCAGAGTCGATGGCTTCGTCCGTGTCCCCACTGTAGAAGCTCGTGCCCAGCGCTGAAGGTGCGAACGCGATCCCAGCATGAGCGTCGAAGTCGTCGTATGGCTGAACGCGTGAGCGGGTACGCTCGGCCCGCTTCTTGGTAAGCTTCGCGCGCGCCTCCTGGATCTTCGGAAAGTTTCGCTCTGCCAGGGCCAGGCAACGAGCCAGATCGTACGCGTGGCGAGACACAACCATCGTCCGCGGCGGGGAGACGGCCGCTCCCGCCGCCGCCGACTCCGCCGCGGCCACACCCGCAGCGAGAACCGCCGCGAGGGTCAACGACAGCGAAGTGACGCACCGCATCGGCCGGAAGGTTATGAGATCGGCGCTCCGTGGCAAGTGGAGTCGCGTAGCCCGGTCTACGCCTTGGTCGAGACCCCGGCTCGCCGCGCAGCGCGTCGGAAGTTCGACCGATCGAGGCCGGCCTGTCGTGCGGCCGCGGACACATTCCCCGCGCTGCGCTCCAGCAAGGCGCGGAAATAGGCGTTCTCGAAGGCCCTCACGGCGGCATCCTTGGCTTCCCGGTACGGTAGATCGGCAAGCGAACCCGGCAATTGCAGACCACCACGCGACGCGCGGTCGGGAACGCCCGCCGCCGCGACCAGGACCGGGAGGTCCGACGGCATCACGGTGTCGTCATGACAGAAGACCACCGCGTACTCGAGAGCGTTCTCCAGCTCGCGCACGTTGCCAGGCCAGTGATACTCTTGGAGGATACGCACGGTCTCCGGCGCGAGCTTGGTGACGTCTCGTCCGGCACGCTGGCCCGATTTGCGGAGGAAATGCTGCGCCAGGAGCGGGATGTCATCGAACCGATCGCGCAAGGGTGGCAGCGAAATCGCGACCACGTTGAGGCGATAGTAGAGATCCTCGCGGAACTTTCCCACCTCGACCTGACGCCGGAGATCGACGTTGGTCGCAGCGATGACGCGGACATCGACGCGCCGCACCCCATCGGAACCGACCCGCTTGATCTCACCTTCCTGTAGGGCCCGGAGCAGCTTCACCTGAGCCAGCGGCGGCAAATCGCCTACCTCATCGAGAAAGAGCGTACCCCGGTGAGCTGCCTCGAACAGGCCCTCGCGGGTAGCGACCGCCCCGGTGAAGGCCCCACGGACATGGCCGAAGAGCTCGCTCTCGATGAGGTCCACCGGGATCGCCGAGCAGTTCACCGCCACGAAGGCGGCGTCTGCTCGTGTCGAATGCTGGTGGATCGCGCGGGCAGTGAGCTCCTTGCCGGTCCCGCTCTCGCCCAGGATGAGCACGGTCGTCGATGCCCGTGCCACACCCATGGCAAGCTCGTACACACGGCGCATGGGCGGCGAGTTCCCTATCAGTTCTCCGAACCGCTCCATCTGCTCGAGACGCCGCTCCAGGCGAGCCGTGCGCTCGAGCAGCCGCCTTCGCTCGACGGCCTTGAGCACGGTGTGGACGACCTCGTCGTGGTTTCTGAACGGCTTGGTGAGGAAATGGAAGGCACCGGCCCGCACCGCCTGCACGGCGGTCTCGACGTCTCCGAAGGCAGTCATGATCACCACCTCGACGGCCGGCAGCTCCCGCTTGACGTGGGCCAGGAGCTCGAGTCCGTTGACGTTCGGCATCATCAGGTCGACCAGCGCCACGTCGATCGCCTCCGACGCGAGGATGTCGAGCGCCGCCGCACCGTCCTCCGCGACCAGCACGTGCATGCCGTGGCTCAAGAGGACCCGGGCCACCGAACGCCGGAGCGTGGGCTCATCGTCGACAACGAGTACCCGCGCCGGCGACTCCCCGTCGTTGAGGCCGGCGGGCTCGATTCGATCCGGCACGTGGGCGTGGCCTCCGGTCAAGATCCCCCGCGCGACGTGGGGGTAGAACCCCCGCGCGACGGCGGTTCGGAAGCGCCGCGCCGAATCCGCGGCTCGTTGCCGAGAACCCCGCGGACGGACGCTCCCTCAGCGGGGGTGTACACATATCCTTGTTGCTGGAAGACGCAGATGCGATTCCCGCCATCGCGCTTCGCCTGCAAAATCGCGGTATCGGCGGCCCGCAGGAGGGATTCCTTCGTCTTCACGTCGCGCGAGGGATAGAGCGCCACCCCGACCGAAACCGAGACGGACACCCCGCGGTCGAGGTCTCCGAGAAACTGACGCTCGGCCACCCCTCGCCAGATCCGCTCGGCAGCGGTCACCGACCCCGCGAAGTGAGTGCTCGGGAGCACGGCCAGGAACTCGTCGCCACCAAACCTCGCCACGACATCGACCTCACGAAGCGTGCGGCGCACGACGTCGGCCACGCCGCGGATCACGCTGTCGCCGACCCCACGACCACCCTGTTCGTTGATCTGCGTCAGGTGATCGATATCGACGATCACGCACGCGAGCGGGTCGTGGTACCGTTCGGCTCGTTTGAACTCCTCCCCCAGTCGTGAGCTCAAGTACCGGTAGTTGTGTAGCCCGGTGAGCTCGTCGTAGACGCTCAATCGTTCGAGCCGCGTCCGCGCTTCGACGACCTGGTCGTGCAGCCGCTTGATCCGCAGCATGGCCTCGACCCGTGCGACGAGCTCTGCCTCTTCGAACGGCTTGCACACGTAGTCATCGGCACCAAGCTTGAGTCCCTCGACCCGACTCGCCGTGTCGGTCTTCACAGTCACCAGCAGCACCGGGAGGAACGACTCGGTAGTCATTGCCTTGAGCAGTCGGCAAGCCTCGAGACCGGAGAGCCTCGGCATCAAGACGTCGAGGAGCACCAGGTCGATGCCGCCCTGTCCAACCCGCTCCACCGCGGCCTGCCCATCATCGCAGGTCTCGACATGGTACCCATTCCCCTCCAGTGTCTCTGCGAGCACGCGACGCTCGATCCGGTCGTCGTCCGCGACGAGCAAGGTCGTCTCGTGTTCGGCGTTCCCTCCTTCTCCCTCAGCTCTTCCTCGATTTGCCACCGAGAGCAGGGTAACACGGAACCCACCGGGTCGCGAACGTCCCATGATGAGTCGCAAGGTGGGTCACAGAGAACCCCCCTTCCGCGGCTCACAGAGTCTACCGCCGCTTCTTTCGCCGCTTTTTCTGCCCGCCGCCCAGCTCGAAGCTGGCGCTCGCCGATGCCTTGGCCGATGCCCTGCCCGAGCCCTTCGAATCCCCCTTCGGCTCGGCCTGGTAGCCGGCATCGTCCATCGACCCCTCGGTGGGGGGCGGCAAAGACGGCTGGGGGTGGCTCGCCATGGCGGAGGGGGGGACCTCCACCATGAGGACCATGCTGCCGTGGGGCCCAGCAGCCACGGAATGCTCAAGCTCGACGACCTCCCGCAACTCGATGATGAGCGAGGTACCCGTCTCGGTCGGGACGATCTGAACCCGTGCGAGCGGCGTCACGAAATGGGTAGTGATGAGGGCGTTGGTGTTGTTCGCGACCTCGACCCGGGCTCCCTCGAGGAAGTAGGTCACTCGCCCCTCGGCCCGCTCCTCCCGGACCGCGACCGTTCGAGTGACCACGAGCCAAACCAGACTCCGACCCCCGGGCAGCAGGCGAAACCCTGGGTAGGTGGCGATGGGGGTCCCGGGCGGGTAACGTTTCACGTGCTTCGGCCTCCGAACCGTGGGCTTCGCCCGGGCGCGGGGCTGGTCAGACCATGTGTATCCCCCAACTGGGCCCGAAGCCGATGGGGTCTTGGTCGTGCTGGCCGCCGCGGGGGCCGTCCCATCGACCTCTCCAGTCGCCCCCGCCTTTCTGGGGGCCGCTGTCTCCCCACCCCTCGCCTTCGTGCTGGGTCCGGCAGCCCCTTCCGGCACCGCTGGCGCAGAGCGTGTGCCTTGCTCTTCCTGGGCCGAGGCGGGCGACGCCAACCCGAGCGCCGCCCCCGCTGCCAGCACCATCGCTGGTCGCCATTTCCGCATGCGACTATTGGAGCACGCGCGACGGCCGCGGGAAAGTACACGACCTGGTCGCGACCGCCCGGACGAGCACCAGCGGGGTAGCCAGCCGGTTCCCCTGGGAGGGAAGGGTCGAGCCAGGGGATCCGAAGCGCCGGTCAGGTGTGCGTCGCAGGCGGCAAACCGATCGGCGCTCTGGAGCACGGACACGGGCGAGCCGCCGAGCAACGGTGGAGGGGCCCGGCAACCGGTGGCCGATTCCTGGCCGCTGGCCTAGGCTTAGCTCCCTCATGGACCCGATCCTCCCCTCGACCGAGATCACGGCGCTGTTCGGGCGCGGCACCCGCTTCGAGGGCAAGCTCCACTTCGAGGGTCGGGTTCGGATCGACGGCTGCTTTCACGGCGAGATCCGCTCGGCTGACGTGCTCGTGATTGGGGAGGGCGCCGAGGTCGAGGCGGAGATCGAGGTGGGGACCGTCATCGTCAAGGGCGGCATGGTGAACGGGACCATTCGCGCGGCGCAGGCGATTGAGCTCTACGTACCAGCGCGGGTGTCCGGTCGCCTGCACTCCCCGGAGATCTACATGGACAAGGGGGTACAGTTCTCCGGTGAGTGTACGATGGCGCCGCTCTAGAGCAGCAATCAGGTTGATTGCTGCGTCAAATCAACAACCTAGAGCACCGAACCGGCAGCAGACCTCTCCAACGGCAGCGCTGGAAACGCGTCCTCGCCTCGCACAGACGCGTTTCCAGCGCTGCCGTTGCTGTTGGCAACCTGATCGGCG
>JAFGBI010000141.1 GCA_016933275.1 Polyangiaceae bacterium
CGGGCTCGGTCCTCGGGATCGAAGTCCTCGTCGTCGACGGCCATCAGCTCGACCTCGGCGCCCTCCGGCAGATCGGTGGGCTCATCGAGCACGAGACGACCGCCTTTGACGTGGGCTTTGAGGGCTTGCATCGCGGGGTTCATCTTACGGCTCCTGGGGATCGGGCGCCATCGGCAGGGCGCGCGGGGGCGCGCTACGCGCCCTCCTCGGGGTCTTCGTCGGCCTCGGCATCGAGAGCCGCCAGCAGCTCGCCGGCCGCGTCAGGGCGGCGCTGGGCGCCGCCCGCAGCGCCCTCCAGGGCGGCCTCCCCGTCGAGCTCGTCGCTCTCCTCGGTGACCGTGACGTTCAGGGCGGGCTCGGCAGCTAGACAGGATAACCCCGCGGCCGACCGCTCGCCCGAGCCGGGCCCCGCGGCCGTCGCCTTCGCCCGAGGGCCGTCCCCCGACGTCGCCGCTGGCGCTTCGTCCTCGCTGTCGGCCGATAGCCGCTGTCCGAGCCGCGCCCCCGGATGCGTCAGCGTGTGCACCGCCTTCAGCTTTCGGATCGAGACCCGCGTGTAGATTTGCGTCCTCGAGAGCTCCACGTGCCCGAGCAGCTCCTGGGTGTAGCGGATGTCCGCCCCGCCCTCGAGCATCAAGGTCGCGCAGGTGTGCCGGAAGAGGTGGCAGGCGCCGGTCTTGCCGAGATCGGCCGCGGTCACGTGCTCGCGCACCGCGCGTAAGCAAATCGAACGGAACCGTCCGCGAGCCGATTCGTCTGAGCTGGGGGCGGGCGGCGGGTCGGCGGTGAGCGCTGCGGCGCTCTCTGCCGCTTCGCGGGCGAGCGCCGTGTGTTCGCGTGCGGGATTGTCCTCGGGCAGCAGCATGTCGGCGAGCTCGATCGAGCCCAACACAGCGGTGAGCAAGTTGTCGAGGTCGTGCGCGACGCCGCCAGCGAGCCGGCCGATGCCCTCCACGCGCAGGGCGTGGTTCAGCTCCTGCTCGAGACGCCTCTTCGCGGTCACGTCCGTCAGAAAGCCGTCGATGCCGGTCAAGCGTCCCTGTGCATCGTAGGCGCCCCGCGCCACGTCGAGCACCCAGAGCACCTCTCCTGAGCGGGCTCGTATGCCGTACTCGTTCGATGACGGTTGGTGGGCCGCGAGGCTCGCTCGAACGTTCTCGCGCAGAGGCTCCCCGTCTTCGGAGTGCGCAAGGGCGAGCAGCGAAACCCCTTGCCCGACGAGCTCTTGTGGCGAGTATCCAGTGAGCATGATGCAGCGTCCGCTCGCAACTCTCGGCAAATACCGCCCAGTCGATCCTCTCACGAGGATCGCGCAGCCGTTCGAGCGACACTGGCAGATCGCGGACGAGCTCCTCGTAGCTGATGCCGTTCTCGGCCGCCGCGCGCTCCTGGAGGACCGAGGATGGTGACGCTTGCATCACGCACCCGCGGTGGCGGTGGGTCTCGCCCCCACGTCGTCCGAGAGCTCGGGACAACCGCTCCTGGCCGCCGAGACCAGCTTCGCCGCGAGGCTCCGAACCTCGCCGAAGTCGAACGGCTTGTCGAGCCGGAGGTTCCGGAATTGCGCCAGGTACTCCGAGGCCCTGGAGGTGAAGGCGCCGCCGGTCATGAACACCACCCTCGATGCGAGCAGCGGGTCATACCCGGTCAGCCAAGCGTGGAGGTCCATCCCGGTCATCTCCGGCATCATCAGGTCGCACAGAATCAGGTCGAAGGACGGGTCCCGCTCGAGGATCGCCCGGCACTCGGCGCCCGACGCCGCCGTGACCACGTCGTGAGCCTTCTCGAGCACTCGCTTCAGGGCGCTGCAAAGCAGCGGCTCGTCATCCACCACCAGGATCCGTCCGCGGATGCCGGCGACCGGGGGGGCGGAGATGGGCACGGGGGTCGGCGACCGGGCTTCGTCTCCGCTCCCCGTCACGGGCAAGCAGACGACGAACCGGGTGCCCCTGCCCAAGCCGCTTTCGACGCGGATCTCTCCCCCGAAGCCGTGGACGATGTTCCGACTGATCGCCAACCCGAGGCCCGCCCCCCTGCCTACCCGCTTGGTGCTGAAGAAGGGCTCGAAGATGCGAGGGAGCATCGCGGCGGGGATCCCCGTGCCGGTGTCCGCGATCTCCGCGTACACGGTGCCACCCTCGCCCCAAGTGCGAACGGTGATGGAGTTGCGGTCCACGGCGCCCTCCTCGACGGCGTGGGTCGCATTGATGAGCAGATTGAGGAAGACCTGCGCCAGCTTGCCGCCGGAGGCCCTGACCTCGGGCACCTGCCCCAGGTCCTTGACCAGACGCGCGCGATACTTGATCTCGTTCGCGGCCATACTGATCGCGGAGTTGACGGCCTGGTTGAGGTCGGTCCCGGAGGGCTCGGTGCTCTCGACTCGCGAGAACGTCCCGAGACCCGCGGAGACGTCCCGGATCCGGAGAATTCCGCTGAGGGCTTCCCGCGTGCGGTCGATGAGGTCGTCGAGCCCGACCGCATCGAGGAACCTCGCCCCATCCCCGGCTATCTCGGCGAACGCGGCCTCGCCCACGCGCGCTCTCAAGGCCGCGCAGCAGCGCCTCGTCGCGTCGGCGAGGCTCGGCAGATCGCGCGCCAGAGTCTCGGCGTTGTAGAGCACGAACGTCAAAGGGTTGTTGATCTCGTGGGCCACACCCGCCGCCAGCATCCCAATGCTGGCCAGGCGATCCGCCTGGGCTGCGCTCGCGAGCAGGCCCATCCTCTCGGTTTCGTCCCGCACCGTGGCCAGGAGCAGCACCTGGTCATCGACCTCCACACGGGTCAGCCGCACCGAAGCGGGAAACTCCTCACCCGAGCGGCGAGCCTGCGTCCAGTCGATGCATTGGGTCCCCTCGTGCATGGCCGCCTCGATCGTCTCTCGGGCACGCTCGGAAGAGCTCCGTCCGTCCGGCTGGAGCGCTGGCGCGTAGTCCCAGAGGGCCTGCGATACCAAATCCGCCTCATCGCGGGCTCCGAACATCGCCACCGCGGCCGCGTTGCCGGACAGGAGGCGGAAGGAAGGTGGCTCCATCGTCATGAGGGCGTCACGCGACAGCTCGAAGAGCGCCCGGAAGCGCTGCTCGATGGCCCGCTGCGCGACCTCGGCGCGCCGGCGGGCGGTGATATCACTCATCGCGACTCGGCACTCGTGTCCGCGGTCGTCGGTACCGCTCGTCAGCTCGACGTACTCCGCGGCGCTCCCCGGGCCGAGCGAGAGCTCGCAGGACACCCGAGCGGTAGTCGCGAAGACCTCGGCGAGAAAGGCCTCGACGCGATGGCCGTCTGCGCCGGCGACGAAGAGGCCGAGTCTCCGCCCCATGAGCCGCGACCGATCCTGCCCCAAGAGGCGGGCCCCCGTGAGGTTGACGCGCCGGATCTCGCCGTCACGGGCCAGGGTCAAGTAGCCGACGGGCGCGAGCTCGTAGAGCTCGGTGTAGCGGAGGAGGCTCTCCTCCAGCTCGACCCGGGCCCGCACCAGCTCCTCGTTCTGCACCTCGAGCTCGATCTGGTGCACTTCGAGCTCGTGGACGAGCCGCTGGGCATCGAGGATCCCCACGGCCTCACCGGAAACCGGAGCTCCGCTACCCTCGGAGAGCCGCGCTTCAGCGCGCCGGCGGAGGCCGCCGGTGCTCTCCTTGCTCCCCCGAGCTCGCTTCATTGGGACCCCGGCGGGCCGGGCCGCTCGCACCAGCGGGTGGCCTCGATCGGGTGCCGATCCGCGATCGCGACGAACGTGATCACCACGCCATCGATTCGATTGTCGGTCGTGCGATAGGGCATGATGCGAGCCGAGAACCGACGTCCGTCGCCGGTCACCACCGGCGTCTCCTTGAACGCGAGGGTCTTCAGGACGTCGCGGGCGTCGGCGGCGAGCTCCGAATAGACGAGAGCGGACGCAAGGTCGGTGATCGGTCTACCGATGTCACCCGGGATGAGCTTCACCAGCGTGGCCATCTGCGTGGTGAAGCGCCGAACCCTCAGCGCGTCGTCCAGGAACAGCGTCGCGATGTCCGTGCTGTCTAGGAGGTTCTTCATGTCATCGCCGGCCCGCTTCAAGTCTTCGAGCTTGGCTTCCAGCTCGTGGTTGAGCGTCTGGAGCTCCTCGTTCATGGATTGCAGCTCCTCTTTGGAGGTCGTGAGCTCCTCGTTCGTGCTCTGCAGCTCCTCGTTCGTGCTCTGCAGCTCCTCGTTGGCGGAGGTCAGCTCCTCTCGCGACGTCTGCATCTCCTCGCGGGTCGTCTGCACTTCGTCGCGGGCTCGCCGCAGCTCTTGGTCGAGCTTGGCCACCGACGTCGGCGTCTTTCGATTCTTGCCCGCCGGCTCGGGTACGCGGGGCACGGGAACCTCCGCGAACAACACCGCCACCATCCCCCGCAAGCCTTCCGGCTCCTGGAGTGGCTCGATCGTGACCTCCACGACCCGGCTCGCACCGTCCAGTTGAACCTGGCGGTGGGAGATGGGGCGCCGTTCGCGCACCGCCTTCTGGAACCCTCGAATCAGCTCGTACCTCAGACCGTCGCGCGCCATCGCGTGGATGTTCCAGTTGGCCTTCCCGGCTGCTGGCTCGAGGAAGGTCCCGGTGCGCCCGCTGACGTACAGGATGTCCCCTTGGTCGTTGGTCAGCACGGCGGCGGGGGCGTATCGCTCCAGGATGAACCGATCCGCGAGCGCCTTCAGGTTGTTTCCTGGCACGTCCCTCGGGCCTCGCGGTGACGTTGCGCTCGACCGAGCGTAGGCGGTGACGGGGAAGTCCACCGGCTCGCTCCGCTGCCTGTCGGGGAGCCGGCGGTAGATCCGGTGGTGCTCGCCCACCGGAGCGAACAGGTCGGCGGCCGTGCCGATGGTCTCGGCGCCGCCCAGGAACAGCACGCCGTGGGGGTTGAGGCTGTAGTGAAAGAGCGGCACGAGCTTCCGCTGCAAGTCGGGCGCGAGGTAGATGAGGAGGTTGCGGCAGCTCAGGATATCGAGCTTGGTGAACGGCGGATCCATGATCATGTTCTGCACGGCGAAAACCACCATCTTGCGGATCTCCTGGCACAATCGGAATCCGCCCGCCTCCTCCACGAAGAACCGTCGCCGCCGCTCGGCGGAGACGTTCTCGGCGATGCCCGGCGGATACACACCCGCCCGCGCGCGCTCGATCGCATCCTTGTCCAGATCGGTGGCGAAGACCTGCACGGCGATACCCCGGTCGGGTCGCAGCTGCGCGATCGCCTCCTTGAGGACGATGGCCAGCGAATAGGCCTCCTCGCCGGTGGCGCAGCCCGGGACCCAGGCGCGCAGGGCGCCGTTCGACGCTCGCGCGGCGAGGAGCTCGGGGAGCGCCACCTGCTTCAGTTGCTCCCAGTCCTCCGGGTCGCGGAAGAAGCTGGTCACCCCGATGAGCAACTCCTTGAAGAGCAGCAGCGCCTCTTGGGGGTTCTCCTGGAGATACGGGACGTATCCGGCGAGAGTCGCGAGCTGGTGCAGCCCCATGCGTCGCTCGATCCGCCGATACAGGGTACTCCGCTTGTAGCCCGAGAAATCGTGTCCTGTCTGGCTGCGGAGCAACACACAGATCCGGTCGATGTCGCGCTGAATGCTGGCGCTCAAGACGACGTCGCTGCCGGCGACGCTCGGCGCATGGAGACAGTGGGAGAGGAGTCTCCGGGGCAGCTCCTCCGCGGGCGCCACCACGTCGGCGAGTCCCGCGTCGATCGCGCTCCGCGGCATCGCCTCGAACCTGGCCGTGGCCGGCTCTTGTACGAATCCCGCTCCCCCTCGTTCCTTGATCGCTCGGAGACCCTGGGTCCCGTCCGAGCCCATACCCGAGAGCACGACGCCGACGCTCCGACTCCGCTGATCCTCGGCCAGCGAGCGAAAGAAGAAATCGATGGGCAAGCGCATTCCGCGCTGCGCGGTCGGCGCCAATAGGTGCAGCACCCCGGCCAGGATCGCCAGGTCCTTGTTGGGGGGGATCACGTAGATCCGATCCGGCGCGACTCTCACGCGGTCCTTGACCTGAAGCACTCGCATGGGAGTGGCGCGCTGCAATAGCTCCACCATCATGCCCTTGCGCGTCGGATCCAGGTGCTGAACGACGACGAAGCAGAGCCCGCATTTCTCCGGGACGTTGCGGAGGAACAGATCGAGCGCCTCGAGGCCACCCGCGGAGGCACCGATGCCGACGATGGGCGGAACGGCGCGCGCCTCGCCTGGCAACCGGCGCGCGCTTCGCGCCGGTGGGGTCACGCCGCGGCCCAACGGCTTGGCCGGATTCTGCGTTCTCCGCTGCGCCTTCTCGGACCAACGCAGGAGGGCGGCCTCGCGAAACCGCCAGGCCCGCCCTTGCTTGATCGAGGGGATCTCACCCTGCCTGGCCATCCTGCGGAGCGTTTCGACGTGCTCGCCGAGAAGCGCCGCGGCTTGCCGAGCGTCCAGGACTTTGGATTTCGGGGTACGAGACATCGTGGACGCGCGGTCACCGTCACGGCACGACCGAGCCGTGCTCAGCGGCTGCTGCAGGTTCCCTAGTCGAGCCCCCCGGCAGCGAGGCGTCAAGTGATTGGTTCGCTTGGCCTCGGCCGGCGTCGAGAGCGCTCGAAACGGGGTCCTCTACCCCTCTACCCGGCACCACCGGGTTGTCCGAACGTGAGAAACGCCACTTGGGGCAGGACGCCGGAGCTACGGACAGCGCGGCCTGACGCCTCAGCCTGGATTTCGCGCCGCCCAGTCCGACACGCCGTACTCTTCGCAGCATTCGGCCTTCTCCGCGCCCGCTGCTTCAACCGTGCAAGGTCCTGGCGAGGGGCGGCGTCGCCTCCAGCGATGGTTCCGCGTTGGCCCATTGCACCGGGCGTCCGTAGTAGTCGTAGAGTCGGGTTTCATACTCGCGATTGATCGCCGCGTTCGGATCCCACTCGGGACAACTCTTGACCGCCTGTCGTGGAATGTTCACGTACACCGCCCGGGTGGTCCAGCTGACACGAGTAGCCCACTGTGGGGCAATCAGGACCTTCTTACCGAACCAAGTGCCATTGGTCGCGATCACCATATACCGCACCTGCCAGGTTTCGTCGTCGACGATGAAGCCGTCGAGGTGGCCGATCACGTCGTCGCTCCCCTGCAGGGTGTATCCCCGAACCTCCCTAGCACTGCGGAGATGCCCGTCGCCGGCCTCGGCGGCACTCTCCGGGAACACCTCGCCCCGCCGCTCGGCGGCCAGCAGCGCCGGGTAGGCCCCCGTGCCCCACAGTCCCGAGTTTCCCCAGTAGTTGGGATATCCATAGAACGCAGCGTAGTGTTGCTCGTGCTGGCGGGAAACCGGTTTGTCAACGTCAACGCTCGGGCTCTCTCTCACGTTCTTCTGCGTCAACGCGAGGTGGAAGTGACGAGTCGACCAGTCGACCTGCCGGAAGGAGATCGGGGAGATGAGTACCGGGCGTCCCGCGAACAGGTGACCGGTTTCGACGACCAAGTACCGGATGGCCCAGCGCTCGTCGTCGAAGTAGAAATCCGCCACGTTGCCAACGTCGCCATCGCTCGCGCTCACCGCGTAGCGCTCGAGATCATGCAGGACTCGCAACATAATTCTTACCTCCGTGCCTTCGGATGTCGGTGTTTCGCTTCGATCGTAACCACCTGCAAGAATGAGGCCGCCCGTTCCGTCGAATCCGTTCTTTGGATGACGGTGGGATTCCTTCGGTGCCGCACGCCTCGAAGCTGACGAGAGCAGGACGAAGGCGGTTCCGCCGGGTGCCGAACCCCGCGGCTCGGCGGCTGCCCTCCGGGGAAGTGCGCCGCCTTCCGCAGGCGAGAGGCGGCGTCGCCGTGGGTTCCCGCCCATCGAAATGACCGTGGTGCTGCGCCATGTTGATGGGGCTCCATCCGGCTCCATCCCGGCGGCGACGAGCGGTCACCTGCCCGTGTGTGGGATGCGAATGTCGACGTTGTCGAGGATGCCGAACGTGTAGAGCAGCCACACCACGACGAAGATCACGACCACGACGTTCAGGATGTTCTTGATCTTCACATCCATCGGGATGTAGCTGTTCACGAGCCAGAGCAGCACGCCGATCACGATCAGGGTTACGACGAGGGAGATGAGTGACATGGGGACTTTCGAGCGGTTGAGATGGTGAGCCGCGCCTGAGGTGGGTGTTGGGGGCGTCGAATCGAAGCGATTTGCAGCTGCGCGTCAGGGACTTGGCTGACCTTCCCCGGGGGGAGGGCAGCAAGGGCGCTGCAGCCTACGGGCGGCGGCGGCGGGGCACCGGAGCGGTCTTCAACGCCTTGAACCCGATCACCAGGTCTCTCCAGGTACCTTTGACTCCCGTCCAGAAGGCCTCCCATTCGTCGCCGCCCGCGGCTCCGAGTGCGTCCAGCCTTGCTTGCACGAGGTGGTGCTTGGTTCTCAGTGCCGCTATGCGATCTCGGCGACGGACCGTCGCCTTCTCTCCCGCGGCCTCGACGCCAACACCGAGCTTGTCGAGCCTGGCCCCCCAGCATCGGAGTCGCGCCGCCATCCAAGAGACGTGTTCTTCGGTCGTTTTCATGGGTTCTCCCTCGGTTCCCGCTCGAGCAACCAGCTCCGCGTCGCGCGGTCAGCCTCGAGGCTGTTCAAGCATTTGGCGTGCCAACACGAATTCCGGCGCAACCCCGCCTGGGGCGGGGTTCCGTGACGGGGGAGGCCGTCAGAATGACGGGGCCTCGTCGTTGGTTCGGAGGGCCAGGGCGATGCGCAAGGGCGCCGGGGGCGGAAGGTCCGTCGCGTCTCCTTCACACCCATGCCTCACGCACCGGTCGTTCTGAGGATGCCTACCCATCATTCTGATGGTGTGCCGGCGTGTCACCGAGGGTTTGTTGCCATTCCTCGGGGCACGGAACCTGCACTGTGGGAACCTCGTCCCTAGCGCGGGCTTCGCAAGGTCCGGCACCGACGGAACGGAGAAGAACCACATGAACAGGACTACGGCAATTCTGCTGGCAACGGCGGTCGCAGTTGGTTGCACCAGGAACCAGCAGCCCGGCACCGTCGCAACGTCAGACTCCGACGTCGCGCTGGACGCCTGGACGGAGGCTCCGGAGGCAGTGGGATCCACCGAAGTGGGCTCCACCAAAGCCCAGATCGTCGTCTCGGACAGGATTCGGGAGGCCTGCGGCATCTCTGATGCGGAGGCGTACTTCGAGTACGACAGTGCCCAGATTTCCAGAGCCGGCAACGCATTGCTGGAGCGGCTCGCGGATTGCTTCAGCACGGGGCCGCTGAAGGGAGTGACGATGGTGCTGGTGGGCCACGCTGACTCGCGTGGCTCGGACGAATACAACATGGTGCTCGGCAGTCGCCGTGCAGAGGCCGTGAAGGTTGCCCTCGGCGGGTTCGGGCTGGACGGCGACGTCGTCACGACGTCGTCCCGTGGGGAGATGGAGGCGACGGGGATCGATACAGAAACCTGGTCCCGCGACCGCCGGGTGGACGTGATGACGGGCGGGTGAGCGCCCGACAGCTCGAGGACCGCGCGAAGCGACGCCTTCGTGCCCGCACTGCCGAGCTCTCGGGCGAAACCGATGCGGACTGGGCCAGCACCACGCAATCCGCGGACCAGGTCCCGGCGCCGACTGCCACCGGTCCGACCAACTAGCACGGGCACTCACGAAACCGTGACACTGTCGAGGCGGGCGGCAGGAACCTTCGTCACGGGTCCAGGCGCCACGGCCAGGACACGCGGGGTTCAGGAACCGGGGTATCCGCTTCGATGAAGCCGCTGAAGCACCCCCAGAGCAGGTCGACGATGCATCGTCGATAGGGCTCCCCGACGCTGGGATCTGGAGACGGCGGTCGGAGATCCCCTCGCCATGGACGGGGAGAGCGGGTCGAGGGCGAGGGCGACGGTCCCGTCGCTGAAGGGACGCTTCAGCGTCAGGCGGACGAGGTCGCCGGCGACGAGCGTCACGCGGTCCTGGGCGAGGGGCGGGCGGAGGATGTACTTGAGAGAGCGCCTCCTTGCCCGCGCGGTCATTGGCGCCAGCGGTGGTGGCGGCGTGGA
>JAFGBI010000142.1 GCA_016933275.1 Polyangiaceae bacterium
GACCGCTGACCGCTGACCGCTGACCGCTGACCGCTGACCGCTGACCGCTGACCGCTGACCGCTGACCGCTGACCGCTGACCGCTGATCGCCGATGGTCTTTCTGGTTCCGGCTCCGCCGGGTTGGGTTCGTTCTCGGCGGGGGAGGCGAGCGCATCCGCGCATCGGTCGCGATCCGCGGCCACCCCGTCCTCGCCGCTCGATGAGCGGTGGGCGCCTCCGGCGCCGACTTGCCGTGCTGCCGCGAACCCGCGCGCGGTCCGTGGGTTCGCGTTCCTGGTAGAACAGGGAGCGTCGCGCCTTCGGCGGGTCGTGACGGGGGGGTCCACACCTCGCACCGGCGCAGCCGGAATTGTTCTGATCCATCCAAATTTCCCGCCCAACGCCCGAGGTTTCAGAGGGCACCGGTCCGGACTCCCCGAGAGCGCTGGGTCAGACCGCCCAGCAGCCGCCGAACGGTCGATCAGAGGACCGGTCGGCGAACGAGCAGCGTCGCCTCCTGGCTCATGGCATCCGCGCGGAGAAAGAGCTCCTCTCCCGTGGAAGCTCCCGCAATCACCCGAACGACTCCCTCCCAGGCCGCCGCGTCGGGGCAGAGCTCGAGGAGGCGGCTCGGCGCCGTGGCGAGGAAGGTTCGGTCGAGCACGTCGCCGTCGCGTTCGGGGTGCACGGCGAGGTAGAGCATGTCGAGTTCCACGATGTCGTTGAAGAAATGGCTACCGAGCGACACGTCCGGCACCAACCCCTCGTGCATCAGGGCGCATTCGCAGATCACCGACGCGGCGTCGATGTCCGCGAAGGTGACGGGGACCCCGAGCTCGGGGGTGCTGGTACCCCAGCGGCCGGGACCGACCAGCATGAGGGTCGTCGCCGGGTTCGGTCGCCGCGCGTGGACGATCCGCCCCACCAGCTTGCCCACGACATGCCGGTCGCGCCACGACAGGCGGCTGTAGGTTTCGGGCACGACGTACACGACCTCATCGATCACGTCGGAGCGGCTGTGCCCGATGACCGGACCGTGCGTGCGGAGGACGACCTCGCCCGCCGGCGCGGCGTCGAGGGGGGCGATGGTCGGGCGGCTCCTCCGGACCTGGAATGGGCGGCACTGGAGCAGGTTGATGCGGTATTCGGTCGGACCTACGAAATTCAGCGTGAACTCCACGTCTACGGCGTGCTCGTACGCGCTCTCGAGGGTCGCGAGGAGCCGCCGCATGTCGCTGACGAACTCCGTCTCCGCCAGGAGGTCGTCGAAGGTCAGCACCCAGCGGGTGGTTTCGACGCCGCGCTGCTCCCTCGCCATGGCCTCTGCTTCCCGGTCGCGACTCGCCAGCATCGGCAGCACCGTGGGGAGCGTGTCCTCGATCACCTCCGAGAAGTGGAGGGTGAGTTTCTGGTTCAACGGCAGGTGCAGGAGATCGACCTTCCGCTGTGCCTGGCGGGCCACCAGAGAGACGGAGCTCCCCTCCGGCCGCAGCGCGGGCGCGCTGAGCGACACGATCCGGGTATGATCGTCGTCGAGACGGTCCACTGCGCGGGTTCCGAGGCCGAACACGAGCCGCAAAAACCCCGCTCTGGGATCGATGTCGGGGTGCCAGACGAAGGGGTTGAAGGAGAACCCGACGCCCGCGACCTCGGGGTAGAAGAGCGAGCCCCGCACTTCGCCGGACACCCGCTGTACGAGGAGCGCCATCTGTTCGTCCGACTCGAGTAGCCCCCAGTGGATGCGGTACTCGAGCGCCTCGCGGTCCATCGTGCTCGCATAAATCGTGCGGATCGCCGCCACGAAGTCCTCGAGTCGCTGCTCGGGGGTCCCCTGGTTGGCGCAGAAGACGCTCTCGTACTTACCCGAGAAGGCGTTCCCGTATGCATCCTCGAGGAGGCTCGAGGAGCGGACGATGATGGGCGACTGCCCGAAGTACTCGAGCATTTCGGCGAACTGGCCGGTGATGTCGCGGGGGAACACCCCGGCGACCATGCGTTGCCGCGCCTCGATCGAGCCTTCCAGGGCAAACTCGGGGTTCTTGAGGCGCCGCCGGACCCACCAGCAGTTGTTGAGCACGAGGTACGTGTAAAAGACGTCCGAGCCGATGAAGAACGAGTCGTGGACCTCGAGCTTGGCCGCGAGATCGGGCTCGCGTTCGCGCAGGATGGCGCGGGCCAGGAGCATCCCCACCGACTTGCCGCCGATGAGCCCGGTGCCGATCATACGATGGCCGATGGAGAGCAGGTCCGGGAGCGTGAAGTAGCGGGCCACCAGGGTGAACACCCGCTCGTCGCGGGTCACCATCATCCGGATCAACCGTTGCTGGAGCGCTTGGCTGCGCTCGACGGAGACGGGGGTGGCCGGGTCTTGAGCGGTGATCTCGTGGGCTTCGCGGAAGGCGCGCCGCCAGACATCGCGCTGACGCTCGTCGAAGTCGATCCAGGGCTGCGCGAGGCTCGCTCGGATCTCCGAGATCACCGCGCTCCGCGTGACGGGGGTGAACTGCTGCCCCTCCCAAGCGTGGAGCATGTACATGGTGCTCGAGTGACGGCGGTACACCTTGAGCGGGTGGACGAAGAGACCGCCCGGGCGTCGGAAGACGTCGATCACCACCTGCGCGGTCCCGTGGATCGCCTGGGTCGCGACCGCCGCGTTCACGTCACGCATGAGGGCGAAGTAGGCGATGGTGTCGTACGAGTAGAGGTACGGGCAGGTGAGACGGAAGAAATTGCCCAGCATCCGATCGCTGTACCAATCCACCGCGAGGTCCGTCAGGCAATCGAAGACGTAGCAGGCGCCGGCGCCTTCCTGCTCGATGATGTCGAAGATCTCCGAGATGAAGCCCTCGAAGCCCTCGTCCGGGCGTAGCTCGTGGACACGGCTCGCGGCCGTGCTCGGCACGAGCGGTGGGTGGTCCCCGAAGCGGAAGTAGACGAGCGGGAGCGCCCGGCGTCGCACCTCTGCGCAGAATGGGTCGACGAACGCGGCGAAATCGGCGACGGAATCGACCTCCCAGACGACGTTGTCACCGCCGCGGAGGCCCGTGAGCACGGCGTCGAGGCCGGGTAGACCGGTGGAGAAGAGGGCGTTCAGGGGGCGCATTTCAAGTCGAGGCTCCAACCCAGAGGCAGGCGTAGCGGACGAGCTCGGTACCACTGGCGAGGTCGAGCTTCTCCTTGATGTGAGCGCGGTGGGATTCCACCGTCTTGGCGCTGAGGTGGAGCTGCTCGGCGATCTGTCGGGTCCCGTAGCCCTGTCCGATCAGACGAAAGATGGTGAGCTCGCGATCGGTGAGGACGTCGAGGCTGCGCACGTTCGGTCGATGGTCCCCGTCGACCAGCTTCTTCAGCATCCGGGTCGCGATCCGCTCGCTCACGTAGATCTGTCCAGCCAGCACCCGTCGGATCGCGGTCAGGATGCTCTCGACCGCCTCCTGTTTCATGATGAACCCGCGAGCGCCCGCCCGGAGCGCGCGTTCGGCGAAGAGCGACTCGTCGTGCATGGAGACCACGAGGGTGGGAAGCTCCGCGAACCGTTCCTTGAGCGATTTGAGGACCTCGATGCCATCGACGCCCGGCAGCGAGATATCGATGATCGCGAGGTCGAACCGGGCATTGGCCAAGACCTGCAACGCCTGAGGACCGTCCTCGGCCTCGCCGACCACCATCAGGTCGGGTTCTTGATTGATGAGCGCGGACAGTCCCTTGCGGAGCAGCGGATGGTCGTCCACGAGCAGGATTCGGCGGGGGGCAGATGGTTCCATGAGAGCTTGCGGGGGTTCGGGTCGAAACGGAGGTGGCGCGGGGTGTGCGGCCGAGCCTACGACAGGGGGAAGTGGCAGACGACCCTCGTGCCGTGCGGGGACGCGGGACCGATCTCGATGGACCCGCCGATGATGAAGGCCCGGTAGCGCATGATGCTGAGGCCCATCCCCCGACCGTGGCGGGGAGGCCCGGCGATCTCGACCCCGGGCGCGGTGATCCCGACGCCGTCATCCTCGATGACGAGGCTGCCGTTCGGCGGGGTCACGTCGAGCTCGATCCCGATGGCCGTCGGCGTGCCGTGCTTGATCGCGTTGCTCACCGCCTCCTGGGCGAGGCGATAGAGGTGGAGGGCGACCGTGCCCTCGAGGTCCGGGGCCCGACCGCGGTGAACGCTGCGGCACCGCACCCCGAAGATGCGCTGGGAGTGCTCGGCGAGCTCGGAGAGTCCGGCGACGAGGCCCTCCGCGTCGAGCTGGATCGGATGGAGGCCGCGCGCGAAGCCCCTGGTCAGCGTGATCGCGTCGTCGATCAGGGCGACGATCTCCGCGGCGTCGCCGGCGAGCTCGGGCGGAGTGCGTCTTGCCAGCGCCTTGGCTAAAAACCCCACGCCGGCGAGGTGCTGGCACAGGCTGTCGTGGAGATCACGTCCGATCCGACGCTGCTCCCGCCCGCTGATCTCCAGGATCTCCTTCTCGAGGCGCTTCTGCTCCGTGATGTCGCGCAGCATCCCGAGTACGACCGACTCGGTGCTGACCACGAGGCGGATCTCGAAATCTCTGACGTTCCGGCCCACGCTCACGGTTTGCTCCACCACCTGCGGCGCACCCGTGGTGAGCACTCGTTCGACGTAGACCAGCAACCGCTCGCGAACCCGGCGCGGGAGCCACTCGTCACCCACCTCGGAGATCACGTTGCGACCTACCATGGACGCCAGGAGCGGCGCGACCTCGGTGTAGGATCCGGGCTGGAAGCCGAGGAGCTTGCCGCTTCGATCGAGCTGGAAGATGAGGTCGGGGATGGCCGCTAGCAGAGCCCGGTTCTTCGCGTTGGTTTCGTCGATGGCGGCGCGCGCCTGCGCCCTTCGTACGAGCTCGCTGATGGCGTTGGCCACGGCGTCGATGAGCTGCCGCTCCTCGGCCAGGAACGGCCCTTCGTGCGCCGGCGGCCGTGTTTCCGCGTAGGTCACTTCGACGAGACCCACGGGCTGGCCGTCGATCAGGATCGGTTGCGCCTGGCGGTGCACGCCCTCCGCGAAGTGCGCCGTGCGATACTCCCGCCCCTCGAGGACAATCCGCGCCGAGGTGATGTCATGGTATTGCCACGCCGGCGGGAGCACCTCGACCGAGCGTCGCACGATCTCGTCGAGGGGTAGATCGGCGCGCTGTCCGAGCGCCGAGATCCGGTAGAGGCAGTTGAGCTCCTTGACCCGCTCTCTCAGCTCGTTCGCGGCTCGCTCGAGCTCCTCGCGGGCGCGTTCGTGCTTGCGTTCGAGGGTGCGAAGCTCCGCGTTCTCCCGTTCGACCTGGGCGAGCCGGGCGCGGAGGCTCTCCGCTGTCGCATCACGGCTCTCGACCGATACTGCTCCCTCCACCTCGGTCGCGAGGGGTGTTGGAGCGGGTCGGGAACGCGGGGGAACCATGCGTCGGGCGGGCAGCGGAGACTCGGGGGAAGCCCCGGCATGCGGGACGGGAGTCTACCCGCGGCGCCTCCCCAAATACCCCTGGGTGGATCCGGGATGACATAGGGGAACGGATCGCTAGGCTAGGGGAAGCTCTCATCCAGGCTGGTGGCATTGCGCCTGCCGCCGGTCCCGAAGAGGGCGTCTCGCCAGCCACGTCGCGTATCCAACCAAGGATGGAATAACATGCAATATCGTTGGTATAACAAGGCGGCCGGCCAGGAGCCCGGTCTCCCAAGGATGCCGCGGAGGGGTGAACTAGGGAAAACCCTGATATACAGGACAGCCAAACCCCCACATGATAAACATCCGATACCTTATTGCCGAGCGCTCGCATTTCGGGTGCTGTACGCGGGTCCGACAGACGGTCTGGGGAGCCTCGTGCGACCCCTCCCGCGTCGCGTCGCGACCCAAACAGACGCCGAAACCTTGGATGCTCGCCCACCGCGCGCGCTGAGGGGGGCGTTCGTGTGCCTTAGGTACGGAGAGAAGGTGACCCATGTCCGTCGTCCGCGATGTCCTGGCCAAGATCAAGGCAACCGATCCCGATCAGTTCGAGTTCCACCAAGCCGCCGAGGAGGTGCTCTCTTCCCTCGAGCCCACGGTGCAGAAGCACCCGGAGTTCGTGAAGGCCGGTATCTACGAGCGGATCGTCGAGCCTGATCGCGCTCTACAGTTTCGCGTGCCCTGGGTGGACGACAAGGGCAACGTCAAGGTGAACCGTGGGTACCGCGTCCAGTTCAACAACGCGATCGGTCCCTACAAGGGTGGGCTCCGGTTCCATCCCTCGGTAAACCTCGGGATCCTGAAGTTTCTCGGCTTCGAACAGGTCTTCAAGAACGCGCTCACGACGCTCCCCATGGGTGGTGGCAAGGGCGGCGCCGATTTCGAGCCCAAGGGGAAGTCGGACGGCGAGGTGATGCGGTTCTGCCAGGGCTTCATGCGCGAGCTCGAGAAGCACATCGGCGCGGACACCGACGTCCCTGCCGGTGACATCGGGGTGGGAGGTCGCGAGATCGGCTACATGTACGGCTACTACAAGAAGCTCCGCAACGAGCACACCGGCGTCCTCACCGGGAAGGGGCTGGACTGGGGCGGCAGCCTCATTCGTCCCGAGGCCACCGGCTACGGATGCGTGTACTTTGCTGCCGAGATGCTGGCGACCCGCAAGGAGAGCTTCCAGGGCAAGACCGTGGCCGTGAGCGGCGCGGGCAACGTGGCGCAGTACACGATCGAAAAGGTGAACGAGCTCGGCGGCAAGTGCATCTCCCTCTGCGATTCGAGCTCCACCATCGTGGATCCGGCCGGGATCGATCGCGACAAGCTCGCGTTCGTCATGCAGCTCAAGAACGAGCAGCGGGGCCGGATCAGTGACTACGCTTCCCGATACCCCGGCGTGTCCTGCTACGTGGGCGAGAGCATCTGGGACGTGATCAAGAACCACGGTCTCAAGGTGGATGTCGCGCTCCCGAGCGCCACGCAGAACGAGATCGACGGTTCGCACGCTCAAGCGCTGGTGAAGGCGGGCTGCACCTGCGTCGCCGAGGGCGCGAACATGCCCTCGACCCCGGAGGCGATCCACGTCTACCAGGAGAGCAGGATCCTCTACGGGCCAGGCAAAGCCGCCAACGCGGGCGGTGTTGCCACCTCGGGGCTCGAGATGAGCCAGAACAGCATGCGCCTTTCCTGGACGCGCGAAGAGGTGGACCAGCGCCTCCACGGCATCATGAAGAGCATCCACAAGGCTTGTCTCTCCGCGGCCGACGCGTATGGGCGGCCGGGCGACTACGTGACCGGCGCGAACATCGCGGGCTTCCTCAAGGTGGCGCGCGCGATGCACGCGTACGGCGTGGTCTGATCTTCGTTCGCTCGTCGAGATCCAGGCCGGGCGCTCTTCCTGCGCGCTCGGTTCCTCGCCGCGCAGGTAGCGCCCCGGGCCGGATCGAAGAATCGTTGATCTTTTTCGGGCGCGGCCCTTTGCGGGGTCGCGCCCGTTGCGTCATATTGCGCGCCGCCACCCCCCATGCACATCATTCGTTCCGCCACCTGGCTTGCACCACTGGTCCGAAAGCTCGTCGTCGAGGCGCCGCGTGTCGCGGCTCGCCACCAGCCCGGGCATTTCGTCATCGTTCGGGGAACTCGCGACGGCGAGCGGATCCCCCTTACCATTGCCGACTCGGACGCCGAGTCCGGCACCATCACGCTCGTCATCCAGATGGCTGGCGCGACGACCGAGCGCCTGTGCGCGCTCTGCGCCGGTGACTCCCTGGTCGACGTAGCGGGCCCGCTCGGGCGTCCCACCGAGATCGAGGCTTTCGGGCACGTCGTCCTGGTGGGAGGCGGCGTGGGCACCGCAGTCATCTATCCGCAGGCCGGGGCACTCAAGGCCCTCGGGAACCGAGTTACGGGCGTGATCGGCGGCCGCAGCCGCCCGTACGTGATCCTCGAGGAGGAGCTCGGCAAGATCTGCGACGCGGTCCATCCCTGCACCGACGACGGGAGCCACGGGTTTCACGGGTTCGTGACCCAGCGTCTTGCCCAGCTCCTCGACGCCGAGCCACCGGTGGATGCGGTTATTACCGCGGGCCCGGTCCTGATGATGAAGGCGGTCGCCGAGGTGACGCGGGGCCGTGGCATCCGCACCATCGCGTCCCTCAACCCCGTGATGGTCGATGGCACCGGGATGTGCGGCGGCTGCCGCGTCACCGTTGGCGGCGAGCAGAAATTCGCGTGCGTCGACGGGCCGGAATTCGATGCCCACCTGGTGAGCTTCGACGAGCTTCAGGATCGATTGGGAGCGTATCGAACGCACGAGCTTCGCGCCCGCGAGCGGCTCGCGCTGGACCCGGAACACAAGTGCCGCCTTGAACGCGCCCGCGTCGAGATCGAGTCCGAACCGCGGAGGGCGAGCTGATGGCGAAGGTGCTCAAGGCTTCCGAGCGGATGAAGATTCCCCGCGTGGCGATGGCCGAGCAGCCCGCGTCGGAGCGTGCTCGTTGCTTCATGGAGGTGAACCGGGGGCTCGCGTCCGAGCAGGCCGTGCTCGAGGCGACTCGGTGCCTACAATGCAAGCAGCCGGATTGTATCGACGGATGCCCGGTCGGCGTGGACATCCCCGGTTTTGTGCGCGCCGTCGCCGAAGGGGACCTCCCCCGCGCAGCCGATATCCTCTATGCGGCCAACGTGCTGCCGGGGATCACGGGGCGGGTGTGTCCGCAGGAGACCCAATGCGAGGTCAGGTGCATCCTCGGCAAGAAGCACCAACCGCTCGCGGTCGGGTATCTCGAGCGCTTCGTGGCGGACTGGGCCCGTGAGCACCGCAACGAGGTCGTCGAGCGCGCCCAGCCCACGGGGCGCCGGGTCGCCGTCGTGGGCAGCGGTCCGGCAGGACTCACCTGTGCGGGTGAGCTGGCGCGTCGCGGTCATGAGGTCACCGTCTTCGAGGCGCTCCACCGCCCAGGTGGTGTGCTCGTCTACGGGATCCCCGAGTTCAGGCTGCCGAAGGTGATCGTCGACATGGAGGTCGCCAAGCTCATGGAGCTCGGAGTGCGTGTCGAGTGCAACGTCGTCGTCGGCCAGACCCACACCATCCAGCAGCTCATGGGTGACGAGGGATATCACGCCGTCTTCATTGCGAACGGTGCCGGCTTGCCGCGGTTCCAGGGGATCCCGGGCGAGAACTTGAAGGGTGTGTACTCCGCCAACGAGTACCTCACCCGCGTCAATCTCATGGGAGCCTACCAGGGTGAGGACGCGGCGACTCCCGTGCTTCGAGGGCGTGGGGTCGTGGTGGTCGGCGGGGGGAACACGGCGATGGACGCGGTCCGCACCGGGCGCCGTCTCGGTGCCGATCCGGCGACGCTCGTCTACCGCCGCTCCGAGGCGGAGATGCCCGCGCGTGTCGAGGAGGTGCACCACGCGCGCGAAGAGGGGATAGTGTTCCGGATGCTCACGAACCCGGTCGAGGTGCTCGGCGACGAGAAGGGTTGGGTACGGGCGGTGCGGTGCCAACAGATGGGGCTCGGCGAGCCCGATGCTTCGGGCCGGCGCAGCCCAGTCCCCATCCCCGGCAGCGAGTTCGAGATCGATTGCCAGGTCTTCGTGGAGGCGGTCGGGACCCGCGCGAATCCGCTCCTCACGCAGTCCACCCCGGAGCTCAAGCTCGACCGCTGGGGCCAGATCAAGGTTGACGAACGCGGGATGACGAATCTTCCCGGCGTCTTCGCCGGCGGCGACATCGTTCGCGGCGGCGCCACGGTCATCCTCGCCATGGGTGACGGCAAGCGAGCCGCGTCGGCGATCCACGACTGGTTCGGGTGCGCCAGCGGCGGGTGACGGTCCCCTACTTCGGAGAGCGATCGGGCTAGGGTGCCGAATCGACATGACCCCACGCCGAGCCGAGCGACGGGGTGGGGCCGGGCGGCGTCCTCGCCGGACACCGCGCCATCCCTACGGACTCGTGGGGTGGGCGTCGATCCAGTCGAGCACCCCGCGGTACTTCGGCGAGACGTCGGTGCCATCGGCGGTGCTCTCCTTGAGTCCCCAGCACGATCCCACGTGGGTGTACTGGGTGAAGGGGCCGCCGAGCCCGGCCTCCGCGACCGTGTCGAGGAAGTCTCGGTAGATCTGGGCCATGGCGGCGTCGTGCTGGATGGTGACGCAGCCATCACCCGCCGCGTAGGAATCCGAGCCACCCTCGTAGCTGATGACTGGGAGCGAGAGCCTCTCCGCGCAAGCCACTTCCGATCGCACCCAATCGCCCATCATCGGGACGTTCTCCGCCAGCTCCTCGGTCGAGGTGCCGGCGAAGTATGGCGCGATCGCGTAGGCGGTCGGCATGGTCCCGTTCGGGTTGATCGCCGGGTCCTCGAGGGCTGTCATGTGGATCTGGCAAGGTCCATCCCAGGCCGCCTGCCCCGCCAGGATCTTCACCAGGCGCGGGCTTCCTTCGCCGAGGACCGCGGCGAAACGCTCCCAGAGCCGGACCGACAGGAAGACGTAGCCGCGTTCGATGAGTTCGTCCCGATCGTCTCCGGTGACCCCGAGCGCCGCCGCGAGCTCGGCCACCACCTCGCCGGTCGGGAATGCGCTGTTCCAGATCTCGTTGCCGAGCTCGACATAGACCCGTAGACGTGGATCGAGGCGCGCTTCCACGAGCTCCGCCAGGTTCGCGTGGAAGCCGGCGTCGGCCCGCACGGGAATCGTGAGCCAGCAGTCCGTCTGTGCCCGATTGCAGAGGTCGATCTGCCACTCGTACGCGATGGGTTCGTTCGTTTGCGACTCGGTTGGCTGCTTGCGCGTGTCCCAGTGCGCCTGCGGGTTGGGGTCGTCGTTCACGAGGTTCCAGTCCATGAAGCGGAGGACACGATACGGCGCGAGATCATCGAGGAGCGCGGGGAGCCAGGGGTTCTCCACCGTGCCCCAGTCTACCCCGTCCACGAAGAAGTCCTCGGGTCCCTCCCAGTCGATGCGCCAGAAGTTCGCCCCGATGAACAGCGCGCTCCCCGGCGCCGGATTGACGAGCTCGTCCACGACCGGAGCGCCGGCTGTGCCACCGCCGCCCGTCGCGGGTTGGCCGCCCGTCGCGGGTTGGCCGCCGGTCGCGGGGCGGCCGCCGGTGGCTTCGCCACCATCGCCGCCGGCGTTGCCACCGCCCGTGGCCCCACCAATCCCGCCCGTGAAGGTGTCGCCGCCCGTCGCGGGACGGCCGCCCGTCGCGGGTTGGCCGCCCGTGGACTCGTCCCTGCCACCCGTCGCAGGAACGCCGCCCGTGGGACCGCCCCTGCCACCCGTCGCAAGGGCGCCGCCGGTCACGGCTCGCCCGCCGGTCGTCGCTCGCCCGCCGGTCGCAGCACCCCCGATCGACTCGCCGCCAGCGTCGCTACCGCCAGCGCTCGAGCCGGCGGCCCCGCCGCCGCCCGTGGAGGTCTCCTCCTCACCCTTGTCACTGCAGGCCCAGCTCAATCCGATAGCCAACAGAACCGACCACCCGATTCTCTTCATTGGTGTCCGATATGACGCCAGCCGAGGGGTCATGTCAATCGGGGTACCGGCAGGCGCACCCAGGTCCGGGCCAATCCCGTACCCTGAGTCCAACGGCCGCAGGAAGGTGACCCAACGACCGAAGGAGCGGTCCGTAGTTTACCGACGGGTTCGCGGCGTTGCAGGACCTCGCGTGTCCGGGCAGCATGACTCGGTACTCCGCGCTGTCACCCCGAGGGCGCTCGATGGCGGACCGCTACAACTTTTTCGAGCTCGCGCACAAGCCCTTCCGCCTCATGTGGATGGAGCTCGTCGTGTCGATCGGTGTGGCGAGCCCCCGCGATGAAGCGGAATTGGCCCGGCTCGAAGCCAGGGTGGAGTTTGCCACCGAGGTCTACGCCGAGCACAACCGCGACGAGAGTGACTGGTACGGCTCTCGCCTTTGCGAGCTCGATCCCGACCTCGCTGCGCGGTGGCGCTCGGACCACGACGATCATCTGCGGCTGCTCGAGAGCCTCCGCGGGCGCACTCAGGCGGTGCGCGTCGAGCCCGCCATCACCGCGCGCGCAGAGCTGCTCGCCGACCTCTACCGGTTCTTCTGCGAATTCGTGGCGGATGACCTCGCTCACATGTCGCTCGAGGAGGGTGAGATCATGAGCGCTTTTCAGGCTGCCTACGACGACGGTGGGCTCCGTGAGCTCGAAGCCGAGTTTGTGGCCGAGCGGGTCTCCCCAGCCGCGATCCAGCGATTGACTCCGCTGTTCCTTCGCGCGTGCAACGCCGACGAGCGTGCCAGCGTCCTCGCCCTCTTGCAGCGCCGGACGTCCGCCGACACCTTCGACGACCTGATGGGCGGCGTCGTGGCGAACGTCCTCCCTCCCCGGGAGCTCGCCGAGGTCCGCGCTCGGCTTGGGTTCGCGGCTGCCTAGCACTACTGCGTCAGGTAGTCGCCCCGATGTAGGTCCATGTCATCCATGACGCACTTTGTGGGATCGTTTTTCTGCAAGAAC
>JAFGBI010000143.1 GCA_016933275.1 Polyangiaceae bacterium
GGGGGGCGCCCCCCCCCCCCCCCCCCCCCCCCCCCCCAGCCAATGCTGGGTGGGGCCCGGAGGACGCGGGGGCCTGGGTTGTCGATCTGACGCAGCGATCGACCTGATCGCTGCTCTGGGCGAGCGCCGTTCAGCGGAAGTTGCGCGGGTTCTCTTCTCACGGGCTCCCCGCACCCGCTCCTGCTCGACCACCGGTCCAGAATCCTTCTGGATTTCCGCCGCCTGGCACTAGGGCCGCGGGGGCGGGGGTGCTGCCATCGGTCTGCCACATTCGTTCCTCGAAAACGCCCGACCCCCGCCGTGGGGCTGCCGGATCGCTCGGATACATCCGTTGACATGACGTAGGGACGTCCCCTGCGTTCGTTGCAGAAAGGAACGAGCGTGACGGTATCGACCGAAGGATTGGTGGGACACGGGGCGACGAGCTTCTCGGAGCGGATCGTCGCGCCAGGGATGGCCACGGTGGCAGGGGAGGGGGCGCGGGCGGGGTTCGGGCTCCTCTTCGCTGCCGTGTACGGGCTCGGGCTCGGAACCCGCGAAGGCGGGGCCGCGCTCTGGCAGCACGCATTCGGGGTGCCGATGGGGCTCGCTTCAGTGGTGCTCGTCGGAGTCCCCTCGCTCTACGTGTTCCTGTCGCTGGCGGATGCTCCCATCTCGCCGACGGCTGCGCTCTCCGTCGCCACGCGATCGCTCGGGGTGAGCGGATTGTTGCTCGCGGGGCTCGCGCCGGCGACGGCTCTCTTCGTCCTCACCATCGACTCCCCCGTGGTCGCCGCGGCTGCGGGCCTCGTCGGCCTCGTCGTGGCCGGCGGGATCGGCCTGGTACACCTCCTCGAGGGGTTGTCACGGGAGCTGCGCCAAGCGTCGCCCCTGGTGCGATCGGGCGGCAACGCCGCGCTCGCCGTCTTCTCCCTATTTGCGGCCGGGTTGTGTCTGCGTGTCTGGTGGGGGCTCCTTCCGCTGTTGGGAGGCGCGCCGTGAGCGGGGAGGCACGCATGCTGCTCGCGGTCATCAACGATCTGCTGCGGTCTCCCAGCGGCGTCGCTGCTCGCTGTCGCGAGGATGCCGATTTGCGCCCCCTGGTGCTCGGGTCGCTCGCGGCGATCGCCGCCGGTGGCGCGCTCTTCGGCGCCGTGCTCGGGATCCCTCGAGGTGCCTTGCAGGCCACATACGCCGGTGCAAAGTTGCCATTCGCCATGCTGGCCGCGCTCGTAGTGTCCGCGCCAGCCTTCCACGTGCTAAACGCTGCGATCGGCAGACCTCAGCCGTTCCGATCCACCGTGGCCCTGACCCTCGCCGCGACGGGGCGGGCCGCGCTGGTGCTGCTCGCCTGCGCTCCTGGACTGTGGTTGGCAATGGACACCGTGCTCGAGTACCACCCGGCGGTGCTCGTCGCCTCCACCTGTTACCTCCTGGCTGGGGTCGCTGCCCTCGGGGTCATTCTGAGGGGCCTCATGCCGGGGCCGAGGGGTCTCTTCACGGCGGTCGCCTTCACGAGTGTGCTCCTTCCGGTCGGCGGGCAGACGGCGTGGATGCTGCGACCATTCCTCGGGCGTCCCGCCCACGACGAGGTTCCCTTCCTCCGAGCTCGAGAGAGCAGTTTTGCCGATGCGGTGCACCAGAGCGCCTGGTCGGCAATGGGCCATTACCGGGAGGACGCGCGCTTTTGGGACGCTGAGCTCGCCCGTGACCGGCTCGGGGATACGGACCCGGGGGAGTACGGTCGTGCGCCTCGTTGACCTTCTCGTCCTGTACGCGGTGATCGGGGCGGCGGCCGCGGCGGCCATCTACGTCCGCGCGGCCCCTCGCGATGGGCGGGCCGTAGCGAGCGCCGTGCTCGCCGTGCCGCTCTGGCCGCTCTGGGCACCCGTCGCGCTCACCGCGCGCGGAGCTTCGCCCCACCTCGCGCGAACGCGTATCCCGCACCAGATCGAAGGTGCGCTGGCCGAGGCCCTGGTGGCCGTCGAGGGGACCCCGCTCAGCAATCTGCTCTCGCCCGCTGCGGTCACCGGCATCCTTTCGGAGGTGGCGCGCGTGGTGAACCGCTCGGCGGAGCTCGATGCTCTGCTCCGCCGCCCCGACCTGGATCCCGTGGCGGCGGAGCGACACGTTGCCACCCTCGAGGCCCAGGGAGCACCGCCTCGTGTGTTGGCGTCGGCACGGCTTCATCGCGAGAACATCCAGCGCCTCGAGCGCCTGCGCGACCGGGATCGCCGCGCCCTTGCGGAGCTCACCGACCTGGCGGGTGCCCTGCGCACTCAGATGGTCCTGGCACGCTACGCGGGATCCTCTGCGGAGGGGGCGAGTGGTATCGTCTCTGAGCTCTGGGCGCGGGTCGAAGGGCTCGGGGCGGCCATCGAGCTCAGCGAGATCGGAGACCCCAACGGTGTCGAAGCGTATCCTGGTCGTTGACGACGAAGTCCGGATCCGTGAGGTCGTGCAGTACGGTCTCGAGAAGAACGGCTTCTTGGTCGAGGTGGCGCAGGATGGGCGGACTGCCCTCGCCCGGCTCGCTCAGGGGGGGTTCGATCTCGTGGTCCTCGATGTCATGCTGCCCGACCTCGACGGCTATGAGCTCTGTCGTCGGATCCGCGCCGAGGGACACCTGCCCATCCTGTTTCTCTCGGCGCGCAGCGAGGAGGTCGATCGGATCGTCGGGCTCGAGCTCGGGGCGGATGACTACTTGACCAAGCCATTCTCGCCCCGCGAGCTCGTGGCGCGCGTGCGCGCGATCCTGCGTCGGTTCGAGGCCGCTGGCGCCAAGGAGACAAGGTCCAGGAGCCTCGATCATGGCCGTCTGCACATCGATCTGGAGCGCCACGAGGTGCGCTTCGACGACCAACTGGTGGAGCTTACGGCCACTGAGCTCACGGTGCTGGCTGCCTTGGTGGAGCGGCCCGGGATCGTGCTCAGCCGCGCCCAGCTCGTCGAGCGAGCCTACGACGGAGGTACCCACGTGACCGAGCGGACGATGGACAGCCATGTGCGCAGGATCCGTGCCAAATTCCGAGCGGTCGGGGGCGATCCGATCGCGACGGTGCACGGCGTCGGCTACAAGGCGGCGGAGTAGTGACGGTCGGCGCGCGACTGGTCCATGAGCTCGGGCGGATCCGGGTGCGGCTCCTGCTGGTGAACCTGGTGGTGGTGTTGGTGCCCCTGGCCGGGATCGCGCTGGGCCGCCTGGTGGAGCGGCAGCTGCTCGGCGCCCTGCAGCGCGACATGACGAACCAGGCGTTTCTCGCGGCGAGTCTGGTGGAGAGCGAGCTCGGCCGAGGGGTGCCGCTGGGTGCTCCCCACCAGGCAGCCATCCTCGAGCGCGCCGCCCGAAGGACGCGTACCCGCCTTCGACTCATCGATCCGGGGCGGGGCGTGGTCGCCGACTCCCACGCCCACGGTCCTCCGGAGGGGAAGGAGCCTTACGCCCCCTGGCTCGTGCGCATGGGAACCATGGGGGACATGCGTGGGATCCCCGCCAACGATCCCCCCTCGCCCCCCGCGCGTCCAGAGGTGCTCGAAGCGTTGGCGGGCAATCCGAGCGCCCACACTCGGGTGGCCCTGGACCCCCCGGCTGTCTTCCTCTTCGTCGCGGAGCCGATTCGGCATCAGGGTCGGGTCGTCGGGGTCATGTACGCGGTGCGGTCGACCAACCCCGTGCTGGACGAGCTCCACCGGATTCGGCGCGGGCTCATCGTGCTCCTGGGGGCGGCGGTGGCGTTCACCGCGCTTTCCACGCTCCTGCTCGCCTGGACGATCTCGCGCCCGCTCGGCAAGCTCTCGAGCGCGGCGACCCGCATCGCGGGAGGCGAGCGGAACGTGGGCGTGCCGGTCGGGGGCGGCGGTGAGATCACGGAGCTCGCTCGCTCGGTGAGCGTGATGACCGAGCGCCTTGACGCCAGACTGCGCTATATTTCGGAGTTCGCCGCGGACGTTGCGCACGAGTTCAAATCGCCGCTCACCTCGATCCGAGGGGCGGCCGAGCTCTTGCTGGAGGGCGCTGCGGACGATCCCTCGGCGCGCGATCGTTTCCTCCGCAACATCGAGCTCGACGTTGCGCGGCTCGACCGACTGGTGTCGCGCCTGCTCGAGCTTGGCCGGATCGAGGCGGCTACCGGCGAGCTCACGGTCCTCGATCTGCGCGGCCTGGTCGAACACGCCGTCGAGCGCGCACAGACCCCAGAAGGCACCGTCGCGCTCGACTACGCTGCGAAGACGACCTTGGTGAAGGGGCGCGAGGCCGACCTCGAGGCTGCCCTGCACAACCTCATCGACAACGCTCTTCGTTTCTCGCCCGACGGCGAGCAAGTGGCAGTACGGGTGATCGATCGCGAGCCACGATCGGTCGTGATCTCCATTCACGATCGCGGGCTTGGCATCGAGCCGGCGAACCTGCCACGGGTCTTCGACCGTTTCTTCACTACGGAGGCCGACCGTGATGGAACGGGGCTCGGCCTGGCCATCGTGAAGAGCGTCGCCCTCGCGCATGGCGGCAGGATCACCGTCGAATCCTCCCCTCACCAGGGCACTATCTTCAGCCTGGAGCTTCCCACGCCGTGAGGGCGCTCTCATCGGACCTTCAGGGTGGGGATGCCCCCCGACGGTGCACGGTGTATTGGCGCTGCGCGTCCTCGTAGCCGGTCAGGGTGCGCGGGCCCCACCCATGACGGAAGCCGCGCGGTTCGACGGCGGCTTCCGGCCGACCAGCATCGACCGCCCGTTACCGATCAATGCAACGGTACCGCGCCGCTGGCGCTCACCCGGTTGGGGGACGGCACTGCAGAACCGTCATTGCCGCGAACCTGCCACGGTGAAGCCTGGTCCTCGCGGAGCGGCAATCGGGCTAGGCGGGGGGCAGCCAGGGGGGTCAGGGCCACGGGTCCTGCGCAGAGCCGGCGGGGCGTCCGCCCGCGTGCCTCGGCTGCGCGGGCTCAGCCGGCGTCCGCTACGGCGAACCAGGCTTCGGCGATGGCGGTCAGGGTCTCTTCGCTCGTCGAGGCGCTCTCGGAGATCCCGTTGGCAGCCCCCCAGCTGTAGACGATGCGCCCGACCGGAACGCCCGCGAGGAGGACGGCAAGGTTATCGGGGCCAAGCTCCTGGATTCGATAGGTGGTGCCGTCGAACTCGACGGAGCGATTCGCAACATCGACGTTGGGTTGGATCATGGCGCGCGGTCCTAGCACTACTGCGTCAGGTAGTCGCCCCGATGTAGGTCCATGTCATCCATGACGCACTTTGTGGGATCGTTTTTCTGCAAGAAC
>JAFGBI010000144.1 GCA_016933275.1 Polyangiaceae bacterium
AGAGGCAGCGCTGGAAACGCGTCCTCGCCTCGCACGGACGCGTTTCCAGCGCTGCCGTTGCTGTTGGCAACCTGATCGGTGCTCTAGCCACCGCGTGCGGCTGGTGGTCGGAGCCACCTGGGCGCTCGCCTCGACCGGGTGCGCCGGCCCCGGGACCGCGGAGGAGAGTGACCAGACAGTCCCGGAAATCACGGAGGGAGATTGCCTGTCCGCGACGGGCGAGGAGGCACCGGCGTACCTCCAAGCGCTCGGCTGCCATGCCGATTTCTCGGTGCTCGCCTCGGAGCCCCTCGACGCGAGCATCCCCGGGGCGCGCTCGGGAAAGGTGGTGCTCGACCAGCAGAACGCCGACGCGCTCTACTACCAGAACACGAACCAATACCAGATCCACTGGGATTTCGCCTCGAGCGAGCTCTCTACGGCCGAGAGCCCCGTCGCCGATCTCGCCAACTTCAATAGCACCGAGTACTTCACCCCCGACCGGCGCTTCATCCTCGGGGCGGTGACCCACTACGAGGGACCCAATGTGTGGGCGCTGGAGTTCGCTCCCTACGACCGCGCAGACGCGGCCATGATCGAGAAGCTCTATCGCGCAGTGGGGGGGACGTCCTACTTCGGGCCGGCGCTCCGGTTCCACCCGCAGACCGCGTATCTGGAAGGCCAGGCCGAGGCGCTGCCGCGCGACATCCTCACCGTCTCCACCGACGAGATCTACGCCGGCATCGACTACCAGCCCCTGAACCTCGGGGAGGCCATGGGCTACCTCCGGTTCGTGGACGGGGAGGAGCTCGCCGGCCAGTATGTCTCCTACTCGGATATCGTCGTTCTCGATCACGTCCCCAACGACATCGCCGTAGTGGCGGGTCTCGTCACCGAAGAATTCCAGACCCCGTTGTCCCACGTCAACGTCCTGTCCCAGAACCGGGGCACGCCCAATATGGGCCTTCGCGATGCGACCTCGAACGAAGGGCTCCGCGCGCTCGAGGGCGAGTGGGTGCACCTGACGGTCGGGGCCTTCGACTACTCAATCGAGGAGGTGACGGCCGAGGAGGCGCAGGCGTTCATCGAGGAGCGAAAGCCCGCGCCGACCGAGATCACTCCCTACGACACCACGGTGGCGGAGCTCCTCGACATCGAACGCATCGTCACCCCCACCGAGGAGGTAAACCTCCACGACGCAATCCACGCCGCCATCCCAGTCGTCGGGGGCAAGGCGGCCCACTACTCCTGGTTGGCGCAGATCGGCGAGGACGTTCCGGTGCCCAAGGCCTTCGCGATCCCCACCTACTTCTACGACCGCTTCATGCGGGAGAACGGCTTCACCGATCGCCTCGCCACGCTCCTCACAAGCGCGGAGTTCATGGGAGATCCGGCGCTGCGCGACACAGAGCTCGCCGCGCTTCGCGACGACATGATGACGGGCGCCGTGGACCAGAGCTTCCAGGACCTGCTGCGCGCCAAGCTCGCCGCCGACTACGCCGACGAGCCCAGGATTCGCTTTCGCTCCAGCACCAACGCCGAGGATCTCGAGGGGTTCACGGGCGCCGGTCTCTACACCTCGAAGACCGGGGTGGTCGCCAATTGGAGCGACGTCCTCGACGCGGTGCGCGAGGTCTGGTCGAGCGTCTGGTACTATCGGGCCTTCGACGAACGCGAGTACCGTGGCATTCCGCACCAGTCGGTGGCCATGGCGCTCCTCGTCCACCACAGCTTTCCCGAGGAGGAGGCGAACGGTGTCGCCATCACCAACAACCCCTACGATACCTCCGGACTGAACCCCGCGTTCTACGTCAACGTCCAGCTGGGAGATGTGTCGGTGGTCCAACCCGACACCGGGATGACGACCGACGAGATCATCTACTACTACGATTCCCCGAACCAACCGGTCGTCTATGTCTCGGAGTCGAACCTGGTCGAGGAGGGGACCCACGTGCTCAGTGCTATCCAGATCAACCAGCTCGGACGCGCCCTCGACGCGATCCACCGAGCCTTCTCACCGGCGTACGGGCCCGCCTCGGGCCTCAGCGGCACCGCGTGGTACGCCATGGACACGGAGTTCAAATTCGACGACCGCGGGGCCGGAGAACCACGGCTCTACGTGAAGCAGGCTCGCCCCTATCCAGGCCGCGGCGAGTAGAGCTCGGGTGCAGGTGGGCAGCCCCTCCAAGGTCATTCCTTTCGTAATTCTGCCGGAAGCCGAGCCGTCGATACATGGGTCTTCTCAGTGAAACGGGTCCGCATGGGGACGGGCTTCTTCGGACCTCGCGGGTGTCGTTTGAGTGTTCTGAGGTTCACACGCGTCGCGTACCACATCAGCTTGCTGGCGAGGCTGGCGGCGGTGATGGTCTAGAACGGAGAGCGGCCTGCACCGTTGACAGAACGTTGTGCCCGGCCAAGGCCACCGCAGACCCGAACGACGCGGCGCGTGGGTTATGGGCCTGTCCCGCACTGGAAGGCTCCGGCGGACTACCCCATGGGCAATGCCCGTCAACCTGCTGATCCGAACCACTACCCCACCTCTCTGGTCCAGCAGAGAAATTTGGTGTTCTCTGTGCTCACCATGGCGGCGAGAACAGCCTCGCTGTTGAAGCCTGGAAGCTCGTGGATCCGGGCAACCAGCGTCTCCATACCGGGCGCGTTGGACGGAATCGCGCATCCGGCCTTGCCGGTGCTGTCGAGCAACATCCAGATCACGTCGTCGACGAAGGGTCCCTCGTCGGTGGTCAAGATCCCCACCTCATGGAGATCAGACCACTGGATGGATTCCTGGACCCCGTCGCGGCGATGATGGCGGATCTCGTCGTCGTCGAACTCGACGGCGATCCGGGAGGACTTGCTCGACATGCTCGCGATCATGGCACGTTTCATCGTGGACGGGACTGCTTCGGGGCGCAATGGGCGCCCCCAACCAGCCCCAGGCTTGCCCACTCGGCTCCCCCGATCGAGGCCCGATACCCGGGACCCCTGGCTTGGGTCCCTGTGCGGGGCGAGGGACCCGCGTCGCCCGGACGGGTGAGGGCCGTGGATTCGAGGCACGAGCGACGCATCGGCTTTCATTTCGCTGCCGCTCCCTGCAAGAGGTCCGGAGCAGGTACGAGGAGGCGCTCCATTTCCTTCGGCTCGAACTTCGTGAGGCCGCCAGCGTAGGTGCGTCCCGAATCGACGGAAGTCCCCGAGCCAAGGAACCGAGCCAGGGCGTCGAGCACGTGATCCGGGAGAGGAACGCGGGGATAGATGCCGTGAGCGATGTTGATGTGGCGGACCCC
>JAFGBI010000145.1 GCA_016933275.1 Polyangiaceae bacterium
AGAGGCAGCGCTGGAAACGCGTCCTCGCCTCGCACAGACGCGTTTCCAGCGCTGCCGTTGCTGTCGGCAACCTGATCGGTGCTCTAGTCCGCCATGCCGCACGCCTCGCATCTTTCGGCTTTCTCCGCGCCCGTCGTGCTCGAATGAGCGCGGCTAGTGCACTGCGCCTCCGGCGCTCCCTCGTTGGGCTCGGGCCGTGGTCCTCCGTGGACTCGTTCGGCAGGCTGCGCTCGCTCCACTCCGGCTCTGCGCGCGCCGAACGCGGATAGGCCTCGAAATCTGCTTCGGATTCCGGCATGTCGTCCGTCGTCGGCGCAAGATCCAGGTTGATGAGGTTCTCCCCAGCCTATGCTGGACTTTGTCGCGGACTCTGCGACGTCGAGAGTTCTTGTTGGAGGAGAGCCTCGCGCCAGAGGCCGGCCTCGTTCACCGCCACGAGCAGGCCCTGCGGGTGCTGAAGGAGCCTCGGTCCTTGGTTGGAACGGCCCGCCCCTCGCTCGTGCCAGGGAAGCCAACCCACGAGGCCGCGACCGCGCCGTCGTGACCTCGAGGACCTCCGGCGGCCCTCGCCACCCGTCCCGCACGATTGGACGCCACCGGGATGCGAGCTATCGTCCACCGATGCACCGGCGCTGACGCGAGGCGGACTGCGGCCCGAGTTCCGCGCCGCTCAGCGGCCCAGCGTAGATTTCGCCGAGGCAACGTGATGCGCAATCTCCTGCTCCCCATCGTCCTCCTCGTCGGTTCCATTGCGGCGTGTGATGGTGACGACCAGAACGGCTCCAACGGCGGCACCGGAGCCCTGACCGCGGTCGGCGGAGCCAGCGGCGGGACCTCCGCCATTGGTGCAGTGCCCTCGACGGGAGGTATCGTCCAGGCAACGGGCGCGACCGGAGGCGCAGTGGCCGGAGGCGCGCCAACCGGAGGCTTCGCGACCGGAGGCTTCGCGACCGGAGGCGCAGCGAGCGGAGGCCCTGCGAGCGGAGGCTCTGCGACCAGCGGCTTCGCGACCGGTGGCGATAGCACGGGCGGCCTCGGGGGCGCGGGCGGCCTCGGAGGCGCGGGTTCGGGCGGGGCGCCGAGCGATGGCGGAGCCAGCAGCGGTGGCACGGCCAGCAGCGGTACGGGGGGGGGGATACCACCCACCGGCGGCATGGGGGCAGGACCGTCCCTTGGCGGCATGGGGGCGGGACCCTCCACCGGCGGCACGGACCCGAGCGGCGGTACGCTGGCGACCGGAGGAGGAGCGGGCAGCGGGGGAGCCGAGCACACCGGAGGCGGGCCGGTCAGCGTCGACACCGACAGCTTGCGCGAGAAGTACGAAGCCTACTTCTCGATCGGCGCGGCAATCGACACCCAGTACAGCGGCTACACGGCGATTTTGGACAAGCACTTCAACAGTGTCACCTGCGAAAACGAGATGAAGTTCGACGCGCTCCAGCCGTCCGAGGGAAGCTTCAGCTACGGCACCGCAGACCAGATGGTAGACTTCGCCCGGAGCCACAACATGAGGGTGCGCGGCCACGCGCTGGTCTGGCATCGGCAAACCCCGTCGTGGGTCTTCTCCGGCGGCCGCGATGCCGCATTGCAGCGGATGCAGAACCACATCAGAAACGTCCTCCAGCATTTCCAGGGCCGCGTGTACGCCTGGGACGTCGTCAACGAGGCGATCATGGATGATGGCTCCTATCGTACCGGCGACGAAGCCGAAGCCGACCAGCGAAGCCAGTGGTACGGGACCATCGGAGAGGACTACATCGCACAGGCCTTCCGGTACGCCCGCGAAGCAGATCCCGACGTCAAGCTGTTCTACAACGACTACTATAACTACCATCCGGTTCGGCGGCAGGCGATCCACGACATGCTCGCCGAATTGCTCGCGGACGACGTCCCGGTCGATGGCGTGGGGCTCCAGTGCCACCTCAACCTCGCGCCCGGTGACGACCCGAACGAGCAGTCGTACCAGCAGACCGTGGAGAACCTCGAGACCGCCATCGAGATGTACTCCTCGCTCGGACTCGAGGTGCAGGTGACTGAGCTCGATCTCTCCCTGTACTTGCGGGGCACCACCTACACGTCCGACATGTTCTACACCCCGGCGAACGTCACCCCCGCGATCCTCCAGCAGCAGGCGGATCGCTATCGCGCCTTCTTCGAGATGTTCCGAGCACACTATGAGGTGATCACCAGTGTCACCTTCTGGGGAGTCGCGGACGACAACACCTGGCTCTCCGAGTTCAGCTCGGGGCGAAAGGACTTCCCGCTGCTCTTCAACGACCAGCACCAGCCCAAGCCTGCCTTCGACGCGGTCATGGACTTTTAGCGCAGCAATCAGATCGCGGCGGTGCTGGACCGGGAGCTCGAGCTGGCAGAGCGCTCCTCCGCCAGCGCCGGGGCTTCTCCCCGCGACAGCCCCGATCCAACCCCGCGACGACGACCCGGGGTCCTCGCCCGCGAAAGAACCGACCGCTGCGTCATTTCACCATTCTCGCGTTGGACGCGGCCGCTTTCGTGGTCGACCGCACGGGCAGCGCGCAACGGGTGGCGGCTCGCCAGGAGCAGGGCACGCTTCAAGCGTCGCCCATAACCTGCTAGCTCTTCGACGATGTCTGAACGCTGGTTCGTCGCCGGAGGTGCGGGGTTCATCGGGAGCCACCTGGTCGATCGTTTGGTCGACTGGGGTCCGGGTACGGTCTACGACAACCTCAGCGTGGGACGGCGCGAGCGTGTCGCCGATCATGTCGAGCGGGGTACCGTCACGCTGAAGGTCGCGGATCTGCTCGACCTCAAACAGCTCGAGCAGGCGATGGCCGAGCACGAAATCGTATTCCACCTCGCCGCGAACCCCGAAGCCCGCTGGGGCCTCGAGAACCCCCGCCTCGATCTCGAGCAAGGGACGATCGTTACCCACAACGTGCTCGAGGCCATGCGTCGCACGGGAGCCCGTCGCCTCGTGTTCGCGTCGTCCGGCACCGTCTACGGTGACACGGCGGAGCCGTGCGGGGAGGAGGATCTGGGCCATCTGCCGATCTCCCTCTACGGCGCGAGCAAGCTCGCCAGCGAAGCGCTCATCAGCGCGTACGTCGAATGCTTCGGACTTCAAGCCTGGATCTTTCGTTTCGGGAACGTCGCCGGTCCCCGCGGTACGCACGGCGCCGCCCTCGACTTCCTCTATCGGCTCAAGACGAACCCAGTTGACCTCGAGGTCCTTGGTGATGGCCGCCAGGCAAAGCCCTACGTGTGGGTGGCAGACGTGGTGGATGCCATCCTCTTCGCCCTCGAACACGCCCCCGGTCCGCTCAGCGTCCTCAACATCGCCCCGCCTGACGTGACCGCGGTGTCGCGCATAGCCGAGCTCTGCGTCGCAGCCTCGCCGAACCCCACGGCGACCATCCGCTACCGGGGCGGCGAGCGTGGCTGGCCGGGCGATGTCCCCCGCTCGCGCATGCTCGGCGATCGTCTCGCCGCGCTCGGCTATCGGCTCACCCGCACGAGCGACGAGGCCGTCGCGGCGGCCGTTGCCGCGCTCGCGAAGGAGGTCTTCGAAGGCCATGCAGCGCCGCCATCCCGCGCTCAGCGCGAACGGGGTAGCTAGGCGTGCAGGCCGTAATCCTGGCCGGCGGCCTCGCCTCCCGCCTGGGTGCTCGGACCGCGTCCGTGCCGAAGAGCCTCCTTTCCATCGCGGGGCGACCATTCATCGACTGGCAGCTCGCGCGGCTCGTCGAATGCGGCTTCACCGAGGTCGTCCTCTGCGTCGGGCACCTGGGTGATGCGGTGCGTGCACACGTGGATGGCGGGGCCGTGGCGGGACTCCGCGTGAGCTACTCCTACGATGGCCCCCGCTTGCTCGGCACCGCCGGCGCCCTCCGTCGTGCCCTGCCCCGGCTCGATCCCTGCTTCCTCGTCACCTACGGCGACAGCTACCTGCCGTTCGACTACGGCGCCCCGCTCCGGGATCTCCTCGTACACCCCGACGCTCTCGGCACGATGAGCGTGTTCCCGAATGCCGGCCGCTGGGACGCGAGCAACACGGCGATCGTGGGCGATCGCGTCGCCCACTACGAGAAAGGCAGCCGCGAGCCTGCCCTCGACCATATCGATTACGGCGCGACGGCGCTCCGCCGCGAGGTCATCGCCGCGCTCCCTCCCAACGAGCCCCACGGCCTCGACGCCGTGCAGGCCGAACTCGCGGCGCGCGGCCGCCTACGGGCGCTGCTCGCCACCGAACGGTTCTACGAGATCGGATCGGAAGCCGGGATTGAGGAGCTGGAGGGGTGGCTCGGAAGAGAATGATCGCCTAGCTTGACGAGCTTGACCGAATCTCGCCGAGATATTTCTCGGGGTCTTGGCTGCGGTCAGCCGTCGCCTGCTCCGCCTCCTCCTGTGCGATGATGGCGGTCGACGGGTGATGGATTGGCGAGATGATGGCGCGACCACCAATGGCCGCCCGAAACCACGAGGAGCGATGATGAACCGAATAGCCAGCTGGTGTGGGGCAACTCTCTTGGCCGCGTGCGTTGGCTGCGGCAGAGACTCCGAGGAGCCGACCCCCGACGCGACGGGCGGGGCAACGGAGACCAACGGAGGGGCCAACGCGGGCGGCACGACCACGGGTGGCGCGGCGCCGGGAGGCGGCAGCGCCGGCGCGGACGGGATGGTGTCCGGGGGGGTGAGCACCGGTGGATTCGGAGCCGCTGGCCCGATGACCGCGGGTGCCAGTGGCAGCCAGGTCAACACCGGGGCGGCCGGTGGGACCGACCTGGGATTGGGTGGCACCGACGCGGGCGGCGCGGCAGCCGCCGGCGCGAGCGGCGGCAACGAGAGCGGCGGCAACGAGAGCGGCGGCAACGAGAGCGGCGGCAACGAGAGCGGCGGCAACGAGAGCGGCGGCAACGAGAGCGGCGCTCCGAGCGTAGGTCTCCCAACGGCCAACGCGCCCTTCGACTACCAGATCGGCGAAGCATATCCGCCACCGGCCGGCGTCGCGGTCATCAGTCGGGATCGCGAGAGCGCGCCGGCAGCGGGCCTCTACAGCATCTGCTACGTGAACGGGTATCAAACACAGCCCGGAGAGGCCTCCTTCTGGCTGGATTCGCACGCCGAGCTGGTGCTGCGCGACGGCGACGGGCAGCCCGTGGAGGACGAGGACTGGGGCGAATACCTCCTCGACACGGGCACTGGGGCCAAGCGCGCGGCGCTGGCCGTCATCGTGGGTGGGTGGATCGAGCGCTGCGCCCGGGATGGTTTCGACGCCGTCGAGATCGACAACCTCGACAGCTACGGCCGCTCCGACCGATTGCTCACCGAGGACGACAACGTCGCGTTCATGGCGCTGCTTTCGGGCATCGCGCACGACGCCGGTCTCGCTATCGCGCAGAAGAACTCCGTGGAGCTCTTGGGGCGAGTCGCCGAGATGGGCACCGATTTCGCCATCGCCGAGGAGTGCAATCGTTGGGACGAGTGTGGGGAGTACCAGCGCGAGTACGGCGATCTCGTCTACGTCATCGAGTACCGTGAACGAGACTTCGAGGCCGGGTGCGCGGCCTTCCCCGAGCTCTCGATCGTCCTTCGTGACCTGAACGTGACGGCACCGGGGAGCGGCTCCTACGTGTACGACGGCTGCTAAGGCACCGATCAGGTTGCCGACAGCAACGGCAGCGCTGGAAACGCGCCCGTGCGAGGCGAGCACGCGTTTCCAGCGCTGCCTCTGGAGAGGTCTGCTGCCGGTTCGGTGCTCTAGGTTGTTGATTTGACGCAGCAATCAACCTGATTGC
>JAFGBI010000146.1 GCA_016933275.1 Polyangiaceae bacterium
AGAGGCAGCGCTGGAAACGCGTCCTCGCCTCGCACAAACGCGTTTCCAGCGCTGCCGTTGCTGTTGGCAACCGGATCGGTGCTCTAGTCCGCCATGCCGCACTCCTCGCATCTTTCGGCCTTCTCCGCGCCCATCGTGCTCGAATTGGCGCGGCTAGTGCAGTGCGCCTCCGGCGCTCCGTCGCTGGGCTCGGACCGCGGTCCTCCGTGGACTCGTGCAGCCGGCTGCACTCGCTCCACTCCGACTCTGCGCGCGCCAAACGCGAACAGGGCCCGGAATCTGCTTCGACTTCCGGCGTGTCGTCCGTCGTCGGCGCGGAATCCAGGTTGAACCGACGCTCGAGGAATGCACCACGCCGCACACGACCCAGGCATTGGACGGCTGGACCCCGACTCCACGACGGAGCTCCTTTCCGGCCGCGAAGCCTAGCCGAATGGCGAACCCAAAAACAGCATGGATCCGTTGGTAGTTGTTGCGAAAATGGACCGCGGCCGGCGCTCCAAGCTATGTTTGTGACGCTTGGGCCACCGTACCTGCGACCCCGCCGTGCCGAAGATCGATTCGAGCACACCCACCAGTCCGCCCTCGGCAGTGGTGGCTACGGCGCGCTTCGAACGCTCGGCGTGCGACCTCGAGCCCCTGGACCTCATCGCCGAAATCGAGTCGCGGATCGACGTAGACGGTGAGCGTGCCGTGGGGCGGTTCGGCGCCCTGCGCCTCGAAAGCGCCTTCCAGCCCGTCGTCAGCCTCGCCCACGGTCGCGCGGTCGGCTTCGAGGCACTGGTGCGACCCTTCGCGGCGCGGAAGCGCGAGTCCCTGCCGCCCATCGACGTGTTCGCGGCCGCCCGGGATCGGGGCGAGTCCGTGCTGCTCGATGGGGTGTGCCGTACCCTCCACCTCGTCAACTTCGAGCTGCAGCACGCCCACGACGTGTGGGTGTTCGTCAACATGACACCGAGTGCGATCCTGGAAACCGGCACCCCGGACCCGCTCTTCAGCTTGCTTCTGGATCGGCGGGGCGTGCCAGCGCAGCAGGTCGTGATCGAGATCCTCGAGTCGAAGAGCTACGACGAGAGGCGTCTCGCCGACGTGGTGAGCTACTTCCGCGGGCTCGGTTGCGTGGTCGCCCTCGACGACTTCGGGGCCGGACAGTCCAATTTCGAGCGCATCTGGCGGATCGCTCCGGACCTCGTGAAGCTCGACCGCTCGATGCTGGAGGAGGCCACGCGGGAGTCACGAGTGCGGCGCATCCTCCCCGGCCTCGTCAGTCTGCTGCACGAGGCCGGCTGCCTAGTCGTCATGGAGGGAATCGAGGACGAACACCAGGCCTTGATCGCGATGGAGATGGACGTGGATTTCGTCCAAGGCTTCTACTTCGGACGCCCGACGGGCCGAATCGATCCCTGCAGTGACGAGCTCGCCAGCGCGATGCGCGAGCTATTCCGCGTGTTCCGCACCAAGATGTCACGCCAGACGGAGATTGCACGCGTGACTCTCGAACAGTACACGCAGGCCGTCGACCGAGTCGGCTCCCGGGTCCGTGACGGGATGGAGCTGGTCTCGGCGTGCCGCGAGCTCCTGGCGATGGGTGGCGTGGACCGCTGCTACCTCCTCGACGCGGACGGCGTCCAGATTGGCCAGACCGTCGAGGACACTCGGCGCCGCGCCTCCACGGACGCCCGGTACCGACCCTTCGCCAATTGCGAGGGGGCCAACTGGTCCCGCCGCCCCTACTTCCGACGCGCGGTCACTCGACCGGGCATCGTGCAGGTGTCCCAACCGTACCTCTCGATGACCAATGCCAAGAGCTGCATGACCCTCTCGGTGGGCGTCGAAATCGACGACAGGCTCCTCGTCTTCTGCACCGACCTCGACTGGGAGTCCTGGGAACCGGTGAGCACGATACCGAGCTGGCGCCCGCCTCCCAAGATCGGTTGGAACGAGCTCGAAGGCGACGGCGAATGACCGCCTTCTCCCCGGCTCCGTCGAAGGGCGAGTGAGCAAGCCCATGGTCGCCCGGCGGGAGACGGCCCTGGGGATCGGCGTCCAATAGCGTCGTTTCCGCCCTCGACCGCATTCCAGTGAAGGAAGATTTTTCTATTTTCACTGCTGCGCCACCGAACCTGCCCGAAAATGCCTGGTCAAACCTCGCCGGCCGGCGCAAGGGGACGCCGCGAGCCCGAGTTTTTCCGATGGCCAGCGTGCCGAGCGGTTGATCCGCTCGCCCGGCCATGGTCTCTAGTCCCCACCTGAAAGCGTCCCGGCGGGGCGTTCCGCGCCCCCGAACGCAAGCTTGCCCGGAAAGGACCGGTCGATGTCAGACAGCCAGAGCCCCCAGCCGTTCGACTCGCTCTTACCCACTGGACGCGAGCGCTTTCTCGCTCAGGTGATGGTCCATGCCCTCCAAGACGGTTGGGCCACGCCAGAGGACTTCCTGCGCCACTTCCCACCGCAGAGGCTCATCGAGTCCCTCGCCGAGGTCAACGAGCTCAGGGTGAGCCTGCTGGTGAGGGCAGCGAAGGTCCACGAGAAGATCGCGGCCAAGAAGTCGCTCGAGTCGGCGGCGGAGGACCTCACGATCGCGGTTTCGGAGGGGATCTGCACACCCGCCGAGGTGCTTGAGGTCTATGGCCCTGACGATCGAGTGACATTCCTCGACGGGACAGAGCTGTGGGCGTTCGCGAGCGAAGGCGAGTGGTCGAGCCTCGGCAACAAGGAGCGCGACTATCCCCGGGCCCTCGCACGCATGGTGTTCGTGGTCGAGCGAGCCCTCGCCCAGAACCTGATCACGCTGCCAGAACTGTTCGACGCGCTCACCTTCGACCAGATCGCCACCTTGCTCCCGGAGCAGAGGCTGCAGGACGTCGTTCGCCACGCCCTGGTCACGGGGCGTGAGAACAAGGCACTCGACGAGCGGAGCCTGCTCAACGTGGTACCGCTCGCCGAGCTACTCAGTGTGTTCGAGCTCGCCGAGATCTGGAATCGAATCGTGGCGGGCGCGATCGCCAAGCCGAACGATCTGCTCGGCACGGCCGACGGCGACGAGACCTCGGGAGAGGAGGGGTCGCGACCGGGTGGAAAGGCCAAGCCCCCAGCCGCCCGACGCGCCGATTCCCCCAAACCCACCGCCGCCAAGCCGGCGGTCGCCCCCGCGAAGCCGGCCCCCGCTCCGAAGCCGGCCCCGGCTACACCTCAGCGGCCTGCGCAGCCGTCCCCCGCCGCGGGAGCTTCTCGTCCCCCTGCCGCGGCCAAACCAGCTCCGCTCCCCGCCGCACCAGCGAAGGCGATGTCCGCGCCTCCGCCTCCGCCGCCCGGCGGTGGGGACAGCGACGAGGCGCGCGCCGCCGTCGTCGCCCGCCTCACACAGATCAATCGCCTTCCGCCGTCCCACGCGCACCTCTCGCTGGCGATGCTCCTCTCCATTGACACGATGTACGCGGACCTCGACATGGCCGAGTCGGATGACGAGCGAGAGGACTCCATCCGCGAGGCATTCCCGAACCAGGTCCAGCTGCGGCAGGCGATGCTCGCACTCATCGAGCTACTGGATCCGACAATCAACACGAAGGATCCGCTGATCCGTGACGCCGAAGTCGACTCGCTGATCAAGATCGTGATGTTCGAGGAGCGCCGCCGACACTGACCCTGGGTTCCACACCCCTGGCGTGAACGCCATCGCGAGGCGTCAGGCATGAACGAGTGCGAAACGCCATGGGCTGGACGGAAGCCATCGCGTGGTGCGGCCTGGGGGCGCTCTTCCTCGGACTCCTCTGGCGAATGAGGCGTCCGCCCCGTCGACGGCGGCTGCTAGCGCTGTCGCCGGACGAGGAGCGGGCCTTCGAGCGAAGAGGAAGCGAGCTCATGCCCGACCTGTGCCAGGGCGCACGGGGACGGCTCCTGGCTCTCGAGCGTGAGCTCTGCGATGCGACGGTGGTTCCTCTCCTGACGAGGGACGTTGATCGGCTGGTGACCAAGCTCAAAGAGCGGCGTGCCGCGACCGACGATGGGGAGTCGATAGGCCATGAGTGGGACTACCTCGCAGCCGTGGCGGCCGAACGTTGGCCGCTGCTGGAACCCGCGTTGGCGGACCTCGATCTGCCAGCTCTCGAGCGGATGGCCGAAACGGCCGCCGCGGCGCGCGACGAGCTCGGCCCGGTGGTCGATCGATGGCGAGACCTGCTCGGGCGCGCGGAGGCGCAGCTCGCGCGCGACTCGACGCTCCTCTGGTCGACCGTCGATCTGCTCGTCCTTGCCATCCTGGTGGTGGCCCCCGATCCGGAGACGGAAGCAGCCGCGTCCCGCCGGGTGAACCTGCGGAGGGAGCCTGCCACCGGAGCCAGCGATGTGCGAACCGGGGTAGACATCGCGCTGCGGCTCCTCAACAGCACGCCGCTGAGGGAGCGTGTCCCGCACGACGGAGTACCCGTGCCACCGCTGCGCGAGCTCGACGTGGCGGCAGCCGTCGTGCGCCAGCGGCTGAGCCGAGCGATCGAGGCCGATGAGCTCGAGCGCGCCCGAGCGCTGGTCTTCGGCGATCCGAGCAACCTGTGGGTCGCGCTCTCCGTGCTCGCGGGGCGCGAGTACCCCGCGGCAGCCGCGCTGGCGTATGCCAGACTCGCCGCGCTGGTGCGCGCCGCGGTGGCGGGCGAGGATCCCGGAGCGCTCGACCTTGACACCGCGGCGACCGAGCTCCTCGGCGCGGAGGGCGCAGCCGCCTTCATCGCCGCCGTCGACGCCCTCCGCGACGGCAGAACCCCAGAAGAGATCTTCGGCAACGTACCGTCTCGTCGCCCCGGGCAGGGCCACCCGCACGAACCTCCCGGGAGCGCAGGCGGTGATTCGTGAACCCAACCGTCCTGCTCTTCGACATCGACGGCACGCTCCTGCTCACTGGCGGCGCAGGACGTCGCGCGTTGGTTCGCGCCTTCGAGGTGGAGCTCGGTCGCGGCGATGCCGCGCTCTCGGTCGAGCTCCGCGGGATGACCGATCCCGCGATCTTTCGGGCCGCCGCCGCCGCGGCAGGTGCCGCCTACGACCCGGGCCTCCTGAGCCGCCTGGTGGCCGCGTACCTCGCTTGCCTCCCCGACGAGGTCGCCCGTGCCGAGCAGTACTCGGTGCTTCCCGGGGTCGGCACGACGCTCGCTGCCGCCCGTGCCGCGGCCTCGGTGGCCGTCGGACTCGGTACTGGCAACCTGGAGCGCGCAGCACGGATCAAGCTCGGGCGCGCCGGCCTCGACGACGCATTCGCGTTCGGTGGCTTCGGTGACGACGCAGAAGCCCGAGCCGAGTTGCTCCGTCTGGGCGCCGAGCGAGGGGCCCTCCGCCTGGGGTGCGCGCGCAACGATTGCCGGGTGGTCGTCATCGGCGATACCCCGCGTGACGTCGAAGCAGCTCGAGCGATTGGCGCAGAGAGCGTCGCCGTCGCCACGGGCGGCTACTCGATGTCCGAGCTCGCGGCCGCCGGCGCGGACTCGGTCCACGCGTCGCTCGACGCCCCGGGAACCCTCGTGAAGATCCTCGGCGCCGCGGCGGCCGCTGGGTGACCCGCTACCCGAGCACGACGCGTACGCTAACCTTGGACCCTTCCGACGCGACCGGCAGCGGCTCGGTCGGGTCTCGGGCCATGCCGTCCACCTCGATGCTCGCCACGCCAGACTCCACGTGGCGCGGATTCTCCACCGTGATGTCGTACACCGCCCCGCGGAACCGCCGACGGACCGTGAACCCATCCCAGTCCGCGGGCACCACCGGATCGATCCGCAGCCCTGCGTAGTCGGGCCGCACCCCGAGGAGGTACTGCGTTCCAGCGAAGTAGGACCAAGCGGCGGTACCGGTGAGCCAGGGCAGCCGTGAAGCACCGAACCGAGCGCTCGCGCGGCCGTGGGTCGACTGACAGTGCACGTAGGGCTCGATCTGCCGTATCTCGGCGCGCGTGTTGTATGCGGCCGGCATGTAGGCGCGATAGTACTCCCAGGCCCGGGCGCCGTTGCGCAAGAGCGTCTCCGCGATGACGGCCCAGCCCTGCGGATGGCAGAAGATAGCGCCGTTCTCCTTCATCCCTGGGTTGAAGAGCACCGCGCGCACGACCGCAACGTCCGTCTTCACGAACGGCGGATCGCACAACATCACCCCGTAGGGGGTGGCGAGCCGTTCGTTGACGGACTGCATGGCGCGACGCGCGCGGTCCCCGGTCGCTGCCCCGCTCAGGACCGCCCACGATTGGGCGTTGAGGAAGATCGAACCCTCGGGATCGCGACGGGTACCGATCACCGATCCGTCCTCGCGGAAGGCGCGAACGTACCACTCGTCGTCCCAGCAGTGTGCCTCGAGCGCGGCGTCTAGCGTGGCGAGCCGCTGGCGCGCCCATGCCGCCTCGTCCGGGGCCGCACGGAGCTCGGCGAGCTCGACATACGTCGCGAGGGCGAAACGAAGCTGGAAGGCCACGAACACACTCTCCCCGTGGTACCCGAGCTTGAGCGTGTCGTTCCAGTCGGCGGACAGACCACACGGGAGCCCGTGCGCGCCGCTCCGCTCAAGATTGAACTCGATCGCGCGTCGGAGGTGGCCAAGGACGGTGGCCTCGCCGCGGTCGGCGAACGGGAGCACCCGGGAGTAGAAGTCTAGATCCCCCGTCTCCTTCACGTATGCAGGGATAGTGTTGAAGAGCCAGAGACAGTCATCCGAACGATACTCACTGGGGTCCGGGAGTGGCTCATGCCCGGGCCGGTGCGCGAAGGGTTTGACCACCGGCATCGCGCCGCCGGTCGAGACCTGACCAGTGATCATGAGCTCGAGTCGATCGCGCGCGAGCTCCGGGATCGCCGGCAAGACTCCGAGGATGTCCTGCACCGTATCCCGGTAGCCGAGCCCGTCCCGACCGCCGGCGTAGACCAGGCTCGCCGCGCGCGACCAGGCGTAGGTCACGAGACAATTGTAGGCGTTCCAGACGTTCACCATGCTGTCGAATTCGGCGTCCGGGGACTCGACGACCAGCGCGCCGAGCCGGTCGTGCCAATACTGCCTCAGCGCCGCGAGAGCGGCGTGGGCATCGCCCGGCGTGCGCATCTCGGCCATAGCAGCCTTCCCCGCCGTCGCTGCCCGCCCGACCCCCAGTACCACCATGAGCTCGCGGCGCTCACCCGGAGCGAGTTCGAGATCCATCTGGAAGACGCCGCACGCATCATCACCCTGGGCGATGCTTCCAGTGCAACTCCCGCGCTCGACCACGAGGGGATTCGCATAGGATCGGTACGGACCGCCGAGGAACGTCCCCCGATCGGTGTCGAAACCCGACGGCGTGGCCCCGACCACCCCCAGGAACGTGTGCCGGGACTGATCGCGATTCTGGAAGTTCTGGGGATCCTCTGGGAGGTTTTTGCACATGCTCTGGGCGATGAGCCCATCCACCAACTCGCAGCAGACGATGTACTGCGAATACTGCATGTTGAACTGGTCGTGGTAAGGGGCCCACTCGCTCGCGTACTCGAGGAACGAGAAGACGCTCAGGCGACGGGGCCGCTCGCTCTCGTTCGTGACCTCGAGCAGCCACACCTCGTAGTCCCGGTCGAGGGGCACGAAGTAGGTGGTCTCGGTACGGATTCCACCGTAGCGCGAGGTGATGATCGTGTAGGCCGTGCCGTGACGGCAGGTCGTCTCGTAGCTCTTGAGCGGCTTGGCGACGGGCTGCCAGGAGGCGCTGAAGTAGTCCCCCGAATCCCGATCGCGTAGATAGAAATAGCGGCCCGGCTGGTCGAGGGGCACGTTGTTGAACCAGAGTCGCGTGAACCGACCCTGAACGGCCGAATGGAAGAAGCTGTAGCCGCCGGCATTGTTCGTCACGATCGCACCGTAGCGCGTGTTTCCGAGGTAGTTGCTCCAGGAGCGCGGCGTGTCGGGGCGCTCGATCACGTATTCACGGTTCTCATCGTCAAAACGACCGTACTGCACGAGGGGTGCCTCCTTCGACCAATGCGCCAGTGGGGCGCGCAAGCGGTGCGGCGAGCGCCTCGAGTGCGCTGCCCAATTCTACTCGGGTGCTCCTCCGACGACGCGCTCGATCAGACCGCTGACCCGCTCGTCCTCGACCTCGAGGGTCTGCGCCAGGCGGCGCAGGAGGGAGGCCTCCTCGGGGGTCACGACGCCATCCGCAAACGCGACCGCAGCGGCGAGCACGAGGGTCGTCTCTGCCTTCAGCTCATCGTCCTTGAGCGCGGCGATGGCCCGCTCGAAGCACGCATCGACACCACGCCGGGCAACGTCGCGCGCCGAGGCGTCGAGCATCGCGTCCATGTGCGCCGTGCGAATGCGGTTCGCAGAGAGCACGTCGAGCGCTCCGCGCAGCACCTCGCGCTCCACGTTCTTGATCCGTCGATCCGCGATCATCATGAGGTACATCACCTGGCAGATCGCCCCGAACTCCTCCACGAACTCCATCGCCGACACCACGTGGGGAGCGGCGGTGGGCAGCAGCATCGACGGGCGCGCTCGACCGCACTCGAGCAGCCGATCACGCAACTCTTCCAGCTTTCCAGCAGGGAGGGCCCAGGGCACGGCTGGGTTATACACGCCCCAGGCCAGGATCCCGAGCTATTCCCGCCCCCTCCGCCGGCCGCTGAACGCGTGCATAGCTCTCGGGAAGGCTGCCCCATCGCCCCGGAGACCGCCCGAATTCGTCCGGATGCGTGACCGCGGAGCGCTGCTTTGCCAGAAGTCCGGCGCCTGATATGGCGGCTTGAGTGCGCCCGCAAGCGCGGTACGATGGCGTCGTGCGATTCAAGGCATTGCTCGACGAGGCGATGGGTGCCGCCCAGCGGCGAGAATTCGGCCGGGCCGAGGCCATGGCGCGCGAGGTGCTGGAGTCCCGACCCGATCATGTGGGAGCGCTGGATCTGCTAGGATACGTCCTCTATTTCCAGGACCGGGCAGCCGAGGCCGAAGGAGTCTGCCGGCGCACGCTCGAACTCCGCCCCGATCATCCCTACGCGTTGAAGGGCCTCGGCCTCTGCCTCGCGAGGAACGGAGACCTGGAGGGCGCCGTCGCTTCGATCGAGCGAGCGATCAGCCTGAAGCCGGACTGGTTCGACCCTTATTGGGATCTGGCCGTCACCCTCGTGGAGGCAGGACGCACCAGCGAGGCGGTGGCCGCGATCCAACGGGCGCGTGCGGCCCTGCCCAACCGAGAACGTGAGTGGGACAAGATGGAACGGCATGCCCGCGCGACCGGAGCTCGCGGGCTCCGCCGCGATGTCTCTGGGGACTAGCGCAGCAATCAGGTTGATTGCTGCGCCAAATCAACGACCCAGAGCACCGAACCGGCAGCAGACCTCTCCAGAGGCAGCGCTGGAAACGCTTCCTCGCCTCGCACAGACGCGTTTCCAGCGCTGCCGTTGCTGTCGGCAACCTGATCGGTGCTCTAGTCGTCGCTGTGGGCCTCGCCGAGCGCGACGTCGACCATCAAATCGTGAGCGACCGCCTCCAGCGCGGTCGTGAGGTCAGCGATGGCAAGCTCGCGAGGCGCTCGCAACCGGGCGTGGGCGCGAAAGAGCTGTTCCCCTGACATCGGAGCGCTGACACAGTCGGTGACGAGCTCCTCGACATTGACGCCTCGCCCGGCGAGTGCCTGCGAGATCTCACGCACGATGCCGGGACGATCCTGGCCAACGAGTTCGAGATCGAGCAGACGCGAGGGAACGTCGGGGGGTGACTCGACCGATCCCTGCACCAGGATCCTGAGTCCATGCGTGTCCATGCCACCGAGGTCGGCCTCGAGAACCGATGCCTTCCCCTCAGGAACCGAGACACGGAGGATGCCCGCGAACTGCCCGGCCAAACGGGCCATGCGGCTCTCGAGCCAGTTGCCGCCGTGACGCGCCACTGTCTCGCTCACCGCCTCGACGAGCCCCGGCCGGTCGGGGCCGATGAGGGTCAAGACCAGCACCTTCGTCGTATTCATCGAGCCCTCCCACCACACCCATGGATCCACCGACGTCTTTATCAGGGACGGGGTCGTTGGGGAACACCCCCCCGCGGCGGGATGGTCGTCGTTCCTCGAAAAACAACGGGAAACTCAGGGCCCACTCGCCGGCCTCGGGACGCTCGCGACGCTCCTCCGTCACCCTGCTAGGCTTCGACCGGTGGCTTCCCTACGAAACCGCGTGGTAGGGAGCTCGCTCATCCTCGGGATGACCGCGCTCGCCGGGCTGGCGCGTGCGGAGACGGAGGCGCAGCGGGCACACCGAGCAGGCGAGATCATCGCCGCGGTGAACAGCCCGTTCTGTCCGGCGAGCACGCTCGCTTCCTGTAGCAGCCCCCAGGCGGCCGCGTGGCGACGAGAAATCCAGCAATGGGTTGACGAGGGCCTGACCAAGGTGGAGATCTGCACCCGCCTCGAGGTGCGAGTCGGCCACCGGCTCTGCGCGATGCCGAGGTCCCCCTTCGCCTCGACGCTGCCCATCCTCCTCAGCCTGGGCGCAATCGGGGTGCTCGGGCTGTTGCTCCGACGCCTCGTTCGACCCGCTCTGTCGAGAGCCGCCGTGTCATCGGGCCCAGATGGGAGCCAAGACGACACCACGAGCGACCTCGACGTGGCTCTGGACCGCGAACTCGCCGCACTCGACGACGGTGATCGATGAGGACCTCCCCCTGGTGACAGCAACCGCAAGACCGCGCCACGAGACTGGGACCGGCGGTCCAGTGCGGGGGCTCTTCCCGCTGGGCCTTGCCCTCTTGTGCGTTCCTTTTCTCGGCTGCAACCGTCCCCAGGTCAAACCCGCCCGCGCCGAGCCCGGACCGGCCGCGCTGCCCTCGACGATGGCGCCCACGGCGGCGGCTCCCCCGATCACCGCCGCTCCTGCGATGGCGAGCGCCAGCCCGCCCCCTCTGGCGGCACCGAGCACGACCGTGATGACCGCACCCAGCGCCCACGCCACGGCGGCCGACGGCTGCCCGCCAGAAATGGCACACATCGGGCGCTACTGCATCGATCGCTGGGAGGCCACCCTGGTCGAACTCGACGACCGCGGGGAGAAACGTCCGCATCCGCACTACGAGGTACCTGACCCGCAGAGCCACTATGCCGCGCGCTCGCGAGCGGGCGACTTCCCGCAGGGGCACATCAGCCGCGTGGTCGCGGCGGCTGCCTGCTCGGCCGCCGACAAGCGCCTCTGTACGCTCCGGGAGTGGCACCGCGCCTGCTCGGGCCCGCAGGTCCTCACCTACCCCTATGGCTGGGAGGGTGAACGCGGGACCTGCAACACGGCCAAACCCCACCTCCTCGGGCGCCTTTTCGGTAACGATCCGCGGGCCTGGAAGTACGACGAGCAGTTCAACAGCCCCGTGCTCCTGAGGGAGCCGGGCTTCCTCGCCCGGACCGGGGAATACGCGCGGTGCATCAGCACGGATGGGGTCTACGATCTCGTCGGCAACCTCCATGAGTGGGTCGCGGACCGCGTGGACTACGATCTGCCACAGAAGATCCAACTCATCGCCGACATCGAGCGGAAGATCGACAAGAATTTCGGTCACGGGATCTTCATGGGGGGCTTCTTCAGCACCACCAGCGAGCACGGTCGGGGATGCCTCTTCCTTACCCCCGGTCACGAACCGAGGTATCACGACTACTCGACGGGCTTCCGGTGCTGCCGAGACGCCGAGTAGCTCGGCGTCCCAGGTTCAGCACCGTTCAGGTTGCCACCAGCAACGGCACTCCGCGGAAGCACCGCATTGCGGCGTGGATGGCGACGTGGGGTGCGCTTCCCGCGACGCCTCGGCAAAGATCTGCACCCGGTCAGGTGTGCTCAACTCCCCATCGTCATGGCTGCCGATGTCTTCCGCGAGACGCCCTCGACACCGTGGTGGAACGGCACCTCTGATCGGTCGTGCACAGCGAGAGCTCGGTCTTCAACGAGGGCTGCCTGCCGCCGGACCCCTCCGTGCAAGGGCGTTTTCTCGAACAGCAACCGCTTCGAGGCGAACACCGTCGAGCAGATCGGCGTCGCGGACCATTGGAGCCCGACCGGACCCCGCGCCGCGCACCTCCGGAACCGCGTGGTCAACGACGAGCTTCGCTCGGACGGGAACGGCGAGAGCAAGGCCGTCGCGCTCGATGACTGGAGCAACGACCAGTACCTCCTCGGTAGCGTGCTCGAGAACGGCACGCCCACGAACGACGGCACGCCGGACATGAGCACCAACGTCCTCCACGGTCACGTGGAGAACGGGGAGAAGGGACCGGCGACGGTGCGAGGGCAACGCGGGCGCGGGCGGTGGTTCCCCGAGGACCGGCGGCGCGGCGCGGCGCGACGTCACCAGCGCAGGTGGTGAGGGCAATACGGGCATGGGTGGTGAGGAACCCGGCCTGGGCGGCAACGACCCCTCCGGTACGGGTGGCGGCGAGAACAGCGCTGGGGCGAGACAGCGGTCTGCGGATCCGGCGCTGACGCGGACGAGGGAAATGACGACCGCTCGGGCTGCGGTTGCCGCGCCGCGACGCGTGGCGCTCCATCCTGACATGGGATTGGTGGCTTGCTTGCCACTACTCTCTGCCTCCGCTGCCAATCCCGAGCGCGTCACCCCGACCTTCGGTCGGCGAACACGCGCTGACGAGCGGTCTCCGTGATCGCGACCACGGCCGGGTGCTTGAGGCGACGTTCCACCGAGATGGCATAGAAGCGCTGGCTCACCCCCTCGAGGGAGCCGAGCGCCCGGACCCCGTAGGTCGACTCGATCTCACCCGTCATCACGGTGGCTCCCGGAAAGAGCCCGATCCCGCCCGCGCCGAGGGTCTTCAAGAGGGCGCTGTCCTCGCACGCGGCCACCACTCGCGGCGTGACCCCAACCCGCTCGAACCATTGATCGAGCGCACGCCGGAGCGGCAGTTGCTCGAGCGGAAGAACCACGGGAGCTCCCGCGAGCGAGTCAGGAAAGCCCTCGCGATACTCCTTCACGAGTTCGCGGGTGCCGAAGAGGGTCACGCCCGTTTCCTCGAGCAGATGGTGGTAGGCGCGCACGTGGCTACCCGCCGGGACCGGCGCGTCGGAGACGACCAGGTCGAGCGCGTGCGTCGCCAGTTCGGCGAGGAGGCTGTCGTAGGGGGCCTCGCGGCAGACGAGCTGGACCGGCTCGTCGAGTTCGAGGGCGGGGGCGAGGAGGCGGGCCACCACCAGCTTGGGGACCACGTCCACGATCCCGACCGTGAACCGGAGCGGGTGGCCCGTGGACCGCCCCTGCACGGTCTCCACGAGCTCTCGCCCGAGGGTGAAGATCTCGTCCGCGTACCGCCACACGATCCGCCCCATCTCGGTGAGCTCGAGCTTGCGGCCAACGCGGGTGAAGAGCTGCTCCCCGAGCGCGGTCTCCAGGGCGTGGATCTGCGCGCTCAGCGTGGAATGCGAGAGGCGGAGGACCTTCCCGGCGGGCATTAGCCCCCCCTCGCGCGCAACCGTCCAGAAGTAGAGCAAGTGGTGATAGTTCAGCCATTCCATGGGCACCCATGGATATGTCGAAAATTTCTACAAATCATGTAGATAAGTTCGATATGGACAACATTAAGGACGGCCTTATGCATGTCCCATGGCGCCCAGCTCGCGCCCACGAAAGGAATTGGTCAATGAACGTGAACGTCCGTTTCCATGGTGTCCCTCGCTCCGAGCACCTTCGGATCCATACGACGCGTCGGGTGGCGTTCGGCCTGGGCCGGTACTCACCAGAGGTATCTGCCGTGCTGGTGCGGATCGAGGACGTGAACGGTCCCCGGGGCGGCATGGACCAACGGTGCCACGTGTCGGTCAGTGGTCCCCGCGTCGGGCGGCTCGAAGTCGAGGACTTCGGGACCAACCCCTATGCGGTGGTCAGCGCCGCGGTCGAGCGGATCGCGCGCGCCACCGGGCGGCGGCTCGAACGGGCTCGGTCGGTGCGCGACCACGGGGTCGGGCGGCGGCGCGGTCCCCGCGCCAGGCGACACCCGAGCGGGCCCGCCAACGAGTGAGGGCGCATCGCCCCGCGAGTGGTGCGCCAGAGAAGGAGGATGAACCATGCTAAACCAGCTCAAGACCATCGGACTCATGGGCGCCCTCGCGGCGCTCGTGGTGGGCGTCGGGGCGCTGGTCGCCCCGGGATACCTGTATCTGTTCGCTGCCCTCGCGCTGGCGATGAACTTCGGCGCCTACTTCTTCTCCGATCGGATCGTGCTCCGGATGCACGGCGCGGTGGAGATCACCCCCGGCGAGGCGCCGGAGCTCCATGCGTTGGTGGCGCAGCTCGCGGCGCGGGCCAAGCTCCCGATGCCACGGATCTACCTCATCCCCGAGGCGCAGCCGAACGCCTTCGCCACCGGCCGCAACCCCGCACACGGGGTCGTCGCCGTCACCGAGGGGCTGCTCCGTCTGGTCGACCGTCGCGAGCTTCGCGGGGTCATCGCCCACGAGCTCGCCCACATCAAGCACCGCGACGTGCTCGTCTCGACCCTGGCGGCAGTCGCAGCAGCGGTGATCACCTACGTCGCCCAGGCGCTCTCCTTCTCCACTCTGTTCGGGGGGAACGCCGACGACGAGGAGGGCAGCTCGCCCTTCGGGGCTCTGCTCGTCGCGCTCGTCGCGCCGCTCGCCGCCACACTCATCCAGCTAGGGATCTCGCGGTCACGGGAGTATCACGCCGACGCGACGGCAGCCGAGCTGACCGGGGAACCGACCGCGCTCGCACGGGCGCTGATGAAGCTCGAGCAGGGTGTGGCCTACCTCCCCGCTCAGTCGAGTCCGGCCACGGCGAGCCTCTTCATCGTCAATCCGTTCGACGCGATCGAGTCCGTGTCGCGGTGGTTCTCGACCCACCCGAGCACCGCAGACCGCGTCGAGCGGCTGCTCGCCATGGACGCCGGTCGGCCATCCTGGGTGCGGCGAGGCCCGACGAGTCGCCTGGTGCGCGACTGGTGATTCGATACCCGAAATCCATCTTCGAAGCAGCGTTGACGACCACCGGCACCCACACCGCACCCCTGATGGGCGATCGGGCCGGGGTCGGGAGTGGGAGCGGCTGTTGGGATGGGGCACGCCCCACGCCGCCACCCAGGTCGCGCACGAGCTACTGAAGCTGGTCGGGGCCGTTCGGATCCGGGACACACACGCGCGGGTGCAGGCCCGCAGGAGCGCCGCGAGCGCGGCGCTCAATGCCCACCGCGCTCCCCACGCAGCTTCGGCTGGGCGGGACCCGGCGCGGCGGGACTCGCCGAAGGAGCCGCGCGGCAGATCGCGACGGACGAGAGTCAAGCTACGCCATAGCGCTCGCTGACTGCTGCGAGGCGTGCACGGCGGTTGAGATCGCGGGCGCCCTCGGAGCTTGTTCGCCAGCGCAAGTGGCGCAGGTGCTGGAGCTCGGTGCGCGATGGCCCTGGAGGAGCTTGCCCGAGCCCGGACGCCGATCGAGAAAACCGGTTCCGCTCCCGGCCCCCAAATCCCCCGTCTCGCCCAGCGTGCCGCCGATTGAGGGTGGGCTTCGGGTACTGGATTGCCGGAGCTCGCCTCGGGTGTTAGATGCTCGGGTAATCATGGCCCTGCGCGAGATCCTGATCTATCCCGATCCCCGGCTTCGCGAGGTGGCGCGCCCCGTCGACCAGGTTGACGACGAGATCCGTAACCTGGTCGACGACATGGCCGAGACAATGTACGCCGCGCCCGGTGTCGGCCTCGCTGCCACACAGATCGGAGTGGCGAAGCGGGTCTTCGTCATCGACATTGCCTCGGAGGACGAGCCGTCGAACCTCCTCGTGTTCATCAATCCGGAGATCCTGGAGACCGAGGGCACCCAGACCCACCGCGAGGGGTGCCTGTCGTTCCCTGGGGTCTCGGAGGACATCAAGCGCGCCGAACGCGCGCGAGTCCGCGCTCTCGACCGCAACGGCAGGCCGTTCGAGCTGGAAGCCACGGGACTCCTGGCCGTGGCGGTGCAGCACGAGAACGACCACCTCGACGGCGAACTGATGATCGACCGGGTCAGCCCGCTCCGTCGCCGGATGATGGGAAGAAAGGTCGCCCGCAACCGCGCGAGCGCCTGACCGGCGCCCGGACGTGACGATCCGAACGACGCGGTTGGACGAGCCACCGATCGCGAGGGCAGAACAAGGTTCTTGGTGCCCGTGGTCCTCCGCCGCGCCGCACGGTGACTCCTGGAACGAGGAAAGGGAGATCAGCGGCGCGGCCCGCACTCGAACAGGCTGGGATCCACCGCCACGCCTCGAGACCGTATCACCTCCACGATGCGTGGCACCGCGCCGGTGGCGACGACAGACCCTGACCTTCCCGTCTTGGCGTCGGGCTCTCCCGCCGAGTACTTGAACAGGTCCTTCGGCGCGTAGTTGCCGGGCGTCGTGGGGCCGAGCTCGGCCACCCGCTCCACTCGGGTCGTTCCGTCCGGACCACGACGCACCTCGAGCACGATGTCGATCGACCCCGCCAGTAGCTCGCGCGCGACGTCCAACCCGTAGCCCCGGCCCGCAGCGGCAACCTCCGCCACCAGACGCGCGAACGTTCGTTCAATCGATTGCCCGTAGGCTACCGCCACCACTCCCTCCAACCCGACCCCGGCCGACTCGGCGAAGCCAAGCGCGAGCGGCGGCGTCGTGAGCTCGATCACGAGCCGGGAGTCCGGTAGTCGAGCGGCGAACTCAATCAGCCGCCCTTCGCCTCCGCCAGTCGATGGTCCAAGCAGCGTCGCTCCATCGACCACCGGCAATGTCATCGATTGCTGGATGACGACGAGTCGCCCCCCGGCGATGGCCGACTCGAGCGCGCCCACGACGTCCGTGGTGCCCGCGCCGCGCGGGCCGATCACCAATAGGTTCACGTGGGCGGCCACGCATAGCTGCGTGAACGCAGCCACCGAGCTCGAAACGACACCGCCACCCACGAGTTCGTCGAGTCTTTTGGGCGGTTGGCGGACGCGCCGCAGCAGCATCACCGCGCCACGCGAGGCGACGGGCCTGAGCACCGCTGCGAGCGCCACGCCGCCGGCGAGGTTGCGATCGATGATGCACTCGCCATCCCCCAAGGGAACCCCGTTGCGGGCACAGAGGCGCCGAACGATCCGGTGCAAGGCCACCTCCGACGTGAACGAAGGTTCGACGAGAACGGCTTCCTCTCCGCGGATCGCGACCATATGGTCGAAGGCGGTGATGACCAACGCCGATACCGTCGCGTCCCGCCAGATCAATCCGGCCGGGCCGAATTCCGAGATCTCCTGCTCGGCATCGGCCACCAGTCGCTGCACGGAGACCCCCTGCGGAATCCGTCCTTCGCTGCGCAACATCGCCAGCGCCGCACCAATCGAACTGGTGACGCGCGCTCGTCCTTCGGCGTCATCGCGATCCACGGCGGACCCGACGCTGGTCGTGACCCGCGCCACCAAAGCGGCGAGCACGGCACCGTAGGATTTGGCATCGAGGTCTGGCGTCAACACGAGGGCACGCAGCAATGGCTCCGATCCCGCGTCGGGCGTGTCCGAAGCCAGCGCCACCGCTGGGATGGGCACCGGCTTCACGGGGGAGGACTGGTCCGGATCTCGGGTCCCCGTGGGAAGTCGGGGCGGCCGAGGCACGGCCGGAAGCGCGAAGCCCGCGTCGCTCCCGGTGCTCCGTTCCACCGCGCCCACCGTCTGTTCTGGCGAGTTCGTGGCGTGTGGCTCGGCGGGATGGGCAACGGCCTCTCCGGACGCGCCAGAGCCGAGCTCCACCCGCAGGATGAAGTCACCGATGTAGATCCGGTCTCCATCGCGAACAGCGGTCGGCTGCGCGATTCGTCGCCGGTTGACGTAGGTTCCGTTCGTGCTGTTAAGGTCCGTGACGATGCAGTGGGAGTCCTTCAGCGAGAGCTTCGCGTGGCGTTTGGAGACGTTCCCCTTCGGGAGCATGAGGTCATTGCCCTGAACGCGACCGACGGTGATCTCTGTCCGGTCGAACGTCTCCCGCCGTTCGGCTCCACCTTTTTCGCTGATGATGACCGCAAACACGGGGCTCCGTGGCTGTGGTATCGACGATAACACAGCGACCTTGTGAGGTTTCCCTTTACCGCGCGTTGCGTCAACCTCGGCGAGCGTCCGTTGGTGCCGGCTGCCGCTCGGCCCTGCCTGGTCACCGAGTCGTGGGCTCGCTGCAGCGCGGGCCCCTCGGCTCGACCAGCATCCCGGCCGGAACCTCGGACCATCTCCGGTTCGGCCAGAGGGTCACGGATGGGGCTCCCCAACACCAGCCGAGAGCCCCGATCCCGAAGCGGCGACAGGCCCGCGGGTCGATGACGCCACCTCGTGCCCGCCCCAACCGCTCACCCTCGAACTGGCGCCTCACAACCCACCCGCTGGGCCTGCCCCATGACATGACCCGGCTAGAGCACCGATCAGGTTGCCAACAGCAACGGCAGCGCTGAAAACGCGTCTGTGCGAGGCGAGGATGCGTTTCCAGCGCTGCCCCTGGAGAGGTCTGCTGCCGGTTCGGTGCTCTAGGCCCTGAGCGGTGCGATCTTGACCGGATCTGGCAGAACATTTCTCAATGTTCTCGCGGCCATCACCGCTGAGGCGTCGGCGCTCAGGGTCTCCACGTTCTACCTGACCGCTGACGGCCTGGCCTGTTTGGTCCCGGCTCCGCCGGGCTAGGTTGTTGACTTGACGCAGCAATCAACCAAATTGCTGCTCGAGAGCGAGCAGCGAGCCATGGGCTGGCCCAGTACGGGACCGGCGCCGGCCCGCCCAGCCCACTCGGAGAGTCAGTCGTGGTGGGGCGGCGTGCCTTGTCCCCGTACATCCGAGGTCACAAGCTCGAGAAGCTCCCCGGCGAGGGCCATCACTTCGCGCTCGCCAAGGCCGTTCTCGCGGAGCTCGCGGTAGATGCTCTTCGCGAGGATGCGAAGGGTACGTGGGTCGTGCAGGTCTACGTTGGTTTCGAGCGGAAGGGCCATGGTGTCTACGTGCCGTTCAGATTCGTCGCCCCGTATCCAAGATCGATGCCGACCGACCTTGGGCCGAAGAATGGTCGGACTAGGCCCAACAACCACGCCCGAATCCGAGACGCGCGAACTGGGTTTCGCACCCAGGCGCATATCCGGGTTCGCAAGTGTGGTAAGGACAGGACGCATTCACGGCCCCCAGTCCATCGCGCACCGCGCGGTCATTTGCAAGTAACTTGCGCGCCCTTCTTGAAGTGACTGGTTCAACAAGACGGCACCGACGTCTGATTCGGCATGACCGTTCTCGGCCGGTCTCCACGATTTCTCCGCGCCCCAAACAGGGTCCGATGGGCGCAGTGCCGCCTCCCAACGACTGGGTCGGCGGCTTCGTTCTGGTCTTGTCGGTGGTCGCCGATGGCGAGGGCATGAAGTGTGATCGCGCCCGAGCTGATGGTCCCACCATTCTCGGCGCGCGACGTCCTGCTGGACGTGCGTGGTCGCATCGGGAGATCGGTGAACCCCTCGCGGTCGGGCGCGCCGACGGGAACGACGCGATCGAGCGTTGCCCGATCGCGTCGTCGCTCGCGGGCTGGGGACGCGACAAGATCACGAGGGTCCGCGCTCGCGGCCACCCCCGGTCGGCGGCACGCGGCCGAACGCCACCACATGAGGAAGCGCGGGCGTCAAGGGGAAGGCGACCGTCCACGGGAGCGGCGGGCGCCGTTCACGCGCACCACCACACCACGCGGCGCTCCGGCGCGAATGCAGCAGCCAAAGACCAGGGGACGGCGTGCCCTCTTGACAGCGAACGCGCCGCGGAAGAAACGAAGAGCCTACGAGACGCGGCATGCGCGGTCACGGAAAGGACATCGGTCGCAAGAAGCGCCGCGACGACAAGGTCATCCATGTCGTCTTCGGACCGGGGGGAGGCCGCGTGCCGCCGGAGCCGGCGAGTACTGCGGCCGACGGCGCGGCGCCCGCGCCCAGTGCGCGCGAGCCGCTCACCGACTTGTTCACGGCCGGAGAGATCGCACGCCTGCTCGGCATCACCGCGGGGCGGCTGCGCACGCTCGATCGGGCCGGGATCTCACCGACTGGCCGCCGCCGCGGCCGCCGCGCCTACACGTTCACTGACCTGCTCGCGCTGCGAACCGCGCAGACGCTGCTCGATCGGAAGGTGCGACTGCGAGACGTGGTCCGCGCGATCGGCGCCCTGAAGCGTACGTTGCCCAAGGTTGCTCGCCCGCTGGTCGAGCTCCGCATTGTCTCGGACGGTCGCCGGGTGGTGGTGCACGCTCATGACGGCTCCTTCGAGCCGTTGACGGGCCAGATGCTGCTCGAGTTCAACGTCCAGACGCTCCGCGACGACGTCGTCCGAGTGCTTCGACCTTCCGCGGGCCGGGAACGGGCGCGAACGGCCTACGAGCTCTACCTACAAGCCAGCCAGCTGGACGAGACCGCGGCCACGATGGATGAGGCCGAGCGGCTCTATCGACAGGCGATCGACATCGATCCTTGGCTCGCCATCGCCTACACGAACCTGGGCAACATCTGCTTCCGACGGCATGACGCCACCGCGGCCGAGGCGCTGTATCGCCAAGCCCTGGAGATCGACGAGAAGCAGCCCGAGGCACAGTATAACCTCGGGTACGTGATGCTAGAGCGTGGCGACGCCGATCTGGCCATTCCGCTCTTCCTCGGCGCCATCGCGGCCGATCCGAAATTCTCCGATGCGTACTTCAACCTTGCCATGGCCTACGAGCAAGTGGGCGATCCGGCGCGCGCGCGTCCCTTCTGGACGGACTACATCTCCCTCGAGCCCTCCGGCACCTGGACCGAAATCGCCCGCCGCCACCTGTGAGTCAGCGTCGCCGGTGCCGCAAGGCCGGAAGGCAACGGCGCACCTCCCGAAGGCGGTCGAGGTCGATGGTGGAGCAGATGACACCAGGACCGTCACCAGCCTCGGCGACGACCGTTCCCCACGGGTCGACGATGGAGGAGTGCCCGTAAGTGGTGCGACTTCCTGGGTGCGCCCCCCACTGGTTCGCGGTCACGACCCAACACTGGTTCTCGATGGCGCGCGCACGCACGAGCACCATGAAGTGGTCCTTGCCGGTCGTGTGGGTGAATGCCGCTGACACCACGAGCACTTCGGCGCCACCGTCCACCAGCGCGCGGTAGTGCTCGGGGAAGCGGAGATCGTAGCAGATGGACATCCCGTAGCGCACACCCTCGAGGTCGACCGATACGACGGCGTCGCCCGGTGTCGTCGAGGCAGACTCGTGATGGGTCGCCCCGTCGGGGAGCTCGACATCGAACAGATGGCGTTTGCGATACCGCGCGGCGACCTGACCCGCCGCTGACACCACGAGCAGGGTGTTGAAGGGTCGCTTCGGATCGGGGGCCACCTCCGGGTGGCCGCCCGCGATCAGCGCCACTCCATGGCGCCTGGCGAGCGCGGCGAGCGCGCTCTGCACGGGAGCGTTCGCGTCGCCGACGCGCTCTGCGAGGCGGACTCGCTCCGCCGAGGCCCCAAAGAACGCGAAGTTCTCGGGAAGCACGACGACGCGAGCCCCGAGGTCGGTCGCCCGCGCGACCTCGCGGGCGACGGCCGCGAGATTCGCTTCCAGCGCATCGCCCGAGCAGAGCTGCACCGCCGCCACCAGGTGGGGGACCGTCACGGCGTCCAGCCTAACCCGCCGGGGCCGGAACCGTAGCGGGCGCTGGACGATCATCCGTCAGCGGAGGGGAGCCAAGCAGCGAGGTTCTGACCCGATTGCCGCGCCGGATGGTTGACCGCCCCCCGTCACTTCGCGAGTTCGCGGCAGACTCGGCCAAGGATTCGCCCGCCAGGACCCGAAGCGCCGACCAGGTTGCCGACAGCGCTGGGGCTCGCGACGAGCAAGAGGGGCTCCACCAGCAGCCGCCTCGAAGCTGGCTTCGCCGGTCGCGGTTGACTACCCTCCCCTTCGCGAAGCATGGGTGACCACCCGACCGACGCGATGGCTGAATTCCCGGTCCGCGGACCGGGGGGCAGCGGAGGACCACCCGACGCGGGGCTCGTGCTGCTGTACGCCGACCCGTACGCGACGCTGCCCGCGGCATGGCCTCTGCGCCAAGGGCGGACGACGGTCGGCCGCGATCCGGACACCGACGTGCATCTGCCCGTGCACGCAGTCTCCCGACGGCATGTGGAGATCCACTGGATTGGAGCGAACGGCACGTTGCGGGATCTGGGCAGCCGCAACGGTACGCTCGTGGACGGCCGGCGCGTGACGACGACGCGACTCGAGACGGGCAGCGAGATCCGGGTCGGAGACGCGATCCTGAAAGTCGTTGACCAAGGCCTCGCCGAGCATGCCAAGTACCGCATCGATGGTGTGATGCTCGCCGGAGCCCAGCGACGCTGCCGCTCGGGCAGCTCCCTGGTTGGTGGACGCACCCTCGATCACATTGCAGGTCACCTGGAGCAGATCGCGCCCGCCGAGCTCAACGTGCTCGTGCTCGGCGAAACGGGCACCGGCAAGGAGCTCGTCGCGCGGGATCTCCACCGGATGAGCCGCCGCCGAGGGGCCTTCTGCGCGGTCAACTGCGCGGCCATCCCGAACAACCTGCTCGAGAGCGAGCTCTTCGGCTACCGACGGGGCGCGTTCTCCGGCGCGGATCGGGACAAGCCGGGCCTCTTCCGCGCCGCCCACGAGGGGACCCTTCTGCTCGACGAGATCGGTGACATGCCGATCGAGGCGCAGGCCAAGCTCCTGCGCGCGATCGAGCGCAAAGAGGTGATCCCGCTCGGGGCCACGTCACCAGAGCCCACGAACGTGCGGATCGTTGCCGCCACCAACCGTGACCTGAAGCGGCTCGTGGCGGCAGGAGCGTTCCGGGACGATCTCCGGAGCCGGCTCGGCGAAACCGAGATCCGCCTCCCCCCCTTGCGGGAACGGAAGGAGGATGTCTTCCAGCTCATCACTGCCTTCCTCGCGCGGCAGGGCCGCCCCCAGGTCCGACCGAGCTTGTCCTTCATGATCGGGGCCCTCCACTACGACTGGCCGCTCAACGTGCGCGAGCTGGAGGCCTGCATCAAGCGCGCGGTCGCGCTCACTGACGAGGTCGCGCTGACCGCCGAACAGCTGCCGGAGTCGGTCCAGGAGGCCATGGTCCGATACGGCGGGCCCGGGGAGGAACCGGGCACCACTCACCGCCCGTCCACACCCGAGGTGGCACGACCACCGAGCGCCGAGGAGCTGCGGGATCTGTTGACTCGCCACCAGGGGAACGTCGCGGCGGTGGGGCGGGAACTCGGGAAGGAGCGCATGCAGATCCACCGCTGGATGCGCCGGTTCGGTATCGACGTCGACGACTACCGATGACTCTTCTCTACGAGCAGAGTTGGCACCCCAGCCCAACTGCCGCCAAGCTTCGAGCAAGGATGCGTCCTCAGAGGGCCGGTGCGGTTCGAAGACGCTCCCTAGAGCAGCAATCAGGTTGATTGCTGCGTCCAATCAACAACCTAGTGCACCGAACCGGCAGCAGACCTCGCCAGGGGCAGCGCTGGAAACGCGTCCTCGCCTCGCACAAACGCGTTTCCAGCGCTGCCGTTGCTGTTGGCAACCGGATCGGTGCTCTAGAGCGGCAGTCAGGCTGATTGCTGCGTCAAGGCAGCGACCTTGAGCACCAACCCGGCAGCAGACCTCGCCCGAGCCGCCGTTGGAAACGTGCCCCTCGCCGGGCGTGGGTACGGTTCCACCACCGCCGTTGCTGCGGGCAACTTGAGCGGTGCTCGAGCCGCTGGCGACCCTCGAATGGTCCCGCCTCCGCCGGCTCGAGGTGCGAGAAGGTGACTCCTTCCCCCACATTGACCGTTTCACCCCATGCCGCCAAGCGATCATCTAGTCTGACGCTCGGCCTCGCCCCCTGGGTTTCCGGCGAACCCCCCCCGAGGCAAACCGCTGGGCCACCGGGCCAAGCCAAGGCGTTCCACCCCCGCAGGGGTGATGCAGAGCCGGCAACCCATACGGTAAAGTCACCGAGGATCGGTTCCCCGGTCCGCAGACGTGGAAGCTTCGAGCATGGTTAGCGACCGGTCAGTAGCGCCCGTGGAACCCGGCGCGGTCATTGCTGGGAAATTCAAGGTCGAGCAGGTGCTCGGCAGCGGCGGGGTCGGCGTGGTGGTGGCGGCTCGACATCTCCAGCTCGACCAGCGTGTGGCGCTGGAGTTCCTGCTTCCCGAGGCCGTCCGCACCGAGGTGGACGTGGCGCGGTTCTGCCGTGAAGGGCAGGCCGCCCGTTCGCCTCCGCAACGAGCACGTCGCCCGCGTCACCGACGTTGGGACGTTGGAGACCGGCTCCCCATACATGGTGATGGAATACCTGGTCGGGACGGACCTCGGCGATCTGCTCCAGCAGTCGGGCCCCCTGCCAGCCACGGTTGCGATCGACTATGTCCTACAGGCATGCGAGGCCATCGCGGAGGCGCACAGCATCGGCTTCGTCCACCGAGACATCAAGCCATCCAACCTGTTTCTGACCCATCGGTCCGACGGTTCCCATCTGATCAAGGTGCTGGACTTCGGCATCGCGAAGGCGACGCACCAGACCCGCATCGGCGAGGGCGAAGAGGAATTGACGCGCACCAGATCCATGCTCGGCTCACCCATGTACATGTCGCCGGAGCAGGTGCGAAATAGCAAGAACGTCGACGAACGCACCGACATCTGGTCGATCGGAGTGGTGCTCTACGAGCTCCTCTCCGGCAGAGTGCCCTACGAGGCGGACAGCGTCACCGACGTCGTCGCCGCGGTCGTCGGAGACCCGCTACCGCCGTTGTCGCAGAGACGTCCGGGACTACCGCGAGGCCTGGTGGAGGTGGTCGAGACGTGCCTCCAAAAAAAAAGGCGGAGGATCACTATCAGAGCGTGGCGGAGCTCGCTCACGCGCTGTCCCCGCATGCCGATGTCTCTTCACGAGTGAGCGTGGACCGAATCGCCGGTACGTTGGGCAACAAGGCGAAGTGCCGCTCCCAGGCGGAAGTCCAAGCCCGAGTCAATGGCAACATGACCGCGGCGACCACCGTGAAGAGCGGGGAGACTCGACGGACCCAGAGCGGCCCCATGTTGATGGGCGCCGTGGCCGCGATCCTGGTCGCCAGCGCGGCAATCTTGGGCGTGCTCGCCCTGGTGCGAGCGAGGGGGTCGGCGCAGGAGCACGAAGTCCAACCGGTCGTCGAGACGGGAAACGCCCCGGGAACCGCGGCCGGCCCGCTCGCTCCCCCAGAGCGCGATGCGATTGCGCCCCTCGTCGTGCCTGCCGAGGTTACCGCGACCAGCCCCGGCCCCTCGTCCCCGAGCGCGAACCGCCCCACGGCGCCGGTCGCGACCCCGGTGCCCCCCGGACGACTGCTCCCGTGTCCCCCTTCCGCGACGGCCAGCGCGGCACCGGCCCCTTCCGGCACCAAACCGGTGATTGACACCACGGTAGACACACGCCGATAACCTGATCTCGATCTGGTGCCTACGACGGACGACATGCCGGGGTCCGAAGCAAGATTCGACCCTGCTCCGCGTACGACGCGCAGGCCGAGCCGCGCCATCTCGAGCAGGACGGACACGGAGCAGGCCAAAGGATGCGAGGCAACCGGCATGAGGGAGCAGGGGTCGGGAGATCCGGGCCGAGCTCGGTGGTGCGCCGGAGCGTCGAGGTGGTGGTCCTCGCGGGGTTCCTGGCCTCCGCGGAGGGCGCCGCCGCTCAATCGACGGTGAGCAAGGAGGCGCTCGCGGAGACCCTCTTCCGCGAAGCGAGCGCCCTCATCAGGGCGGGCAACTACGATGAGGCCTGTCCGAAGCTTGAAGCCAGTCAGCAGGCGGATCCCACGGGGGGAACCGTGTTGCTCCTGGCTATCTGCTACGAGGCGGTAGGCAAGACCGCGAGCGCCTGGTTGCGCTTCAACGAGGCCCTCGCCGTGGCCAGGACAGACCGCCGCCAGGACCGCGAGGATCGCGCCCGAGAGCGCCTCGCGGACCTCGAGCCACGGTTGTCGTTCATCACCATCGAGGTCGGAGCACCAGACCTTCGCCTCCCCGAGTTTCAGCTCGAGGTCGATGGGGTAGCGCTGCAGGGTGGTGGATGGGCGCCTATCCATCCCGCTCGACCCCGGCAGGCATCTCGTCCGGGTTTCCGCGGAGGGGAAACGGGACTGGTCGCAGCCGGTCGACATCACCGCGGAGGGTCGGGCGACGACCATCACGGTCCCGCCGCTCGATGATGTCCCTCCACCGCCCGCCGAGGAGCCACCGGCGCCGATGCCGGTGGCCACGCCCCATCCCTTCGGCTCCCAATCGCCGCCCGTCATCCCCGGGCCGTCGCCACGCCGCTCGCCCCAGCGCACAGCGGCCTACGTCTTCGGCTTCGCTGGGGTGGCAGCGGTCGGGGTCGGCTCGTATTTCGGGGTGGCGGCCCTCGATCGCCGGGGCGAAGCAGAAGACCTCTGCCCCGAATCCCCATGCACGAACCGTGACGGCGTCGAGCTGGGGGACCAGGCGTTCGATAACGCCGACCGTGCCAACGTGTTGTTGGGGGCAGGCGCCGCGTTCATCATGACTGGAGCGGTCCTCTACCTCACGGCCCCGAGACATCGAGAGAGCTCGGCTCTGACGCTGGCGCCCCGAAACAGAGGCGCGGTGATCGGCCTGTACACCAAATTCTGACCGCGAGTGGCGCCGTCAGGCGCACCTCCCGACGCACCCGGTCAAACGTCAAGATCGTTGGCCTCGTCGGCCCGCTCCATGATGAAGTGGAACCGCGAACCGGGATCCTTCCCCATCAACTCGTTCACGATGCGATCGGTCTCGAGCGGATCCGCGATACTCACCCGCAGTAGGCGGCGCGTGGCCGGATTGAGCGTCGTGTCCCAGAGCACCTTCGGCTGCATCTCGCCGAGGCCCTTGAACCGAGTGATGTCCGGCTTCACGTTGCCCTTGGCGCGACGGGTCAGGATCTGCTCCCGGTGGGTGTCGTCAGCGGCCCAGAACGTCTCCTTGCCGATGTCGATCCGGTATAGCGGCGGTACCGCGACGTACACCCGACCGGATACGATCAGCTGTTGGAGGTGCCGGTAGAAGAACGTAAGAAGGAGCGTGGTGATGTGATGCCCGTCGGAGTCGGCGTCGGCCAGCACGATCACCCGCTGGTATCGGACCTTGGCGAGGTCAAAAGCGCTTCCGATGCCACAGCCGAGCGCCGTGACCAGATCCCCGAGCTCCTTGTTCTCGAGCACCTTCTTGAGTCCGAGCGACTCGGTGTTCAGGACCTTGCCTCGCAGGGGCAGGATCGCCTGGGTGCTGCGATCACGGCCCTGCTTCGCGGACCCTCCCGCCGAGTCCCCCTCCACGATGAAGAGCTCCGTCTCCTCGCGGACCGAGCTGCTGCAGTCGCTGAGCTTGCCGGGCAAGGTCAGCCGCCCCGAGGTAGCCGTCTTCCGTGACACCGCCTCCGAAGCTGCGCGAGAGGCCGCCCGCGCTCGCGCCGCGAGGACGATGCGAGCCACGATCTGCTCGGCCACCGAACGGTTCGAATTGAGCCATTGTTCAAGCGAAGGGCGGAGCGCCGCGTCGACGACCGACTGCACCTCGGGGTTGTTCAAGCGTTCCTTGGTCTGACCCTGGAACTGCGGCTCGGAGACGAACACGCTAAGAACGCCCAGAGCCCCCTCTCGGATATCCTCCGCGCCGATCGTGACCCCCCGAGGTGCAAGGCCGTGCGTGTCGATGTAGTTGCGAATCGCCTTGGCGATGCCAGAGCGGAAACCATTCTCGTGCGTGCCGCCGGAGGCGGTGGGGATCCCGTTGACGTAGCTCCGCAGGTGCTCTTCCGTGGCGTCCGTCCACTGGAGCACAGCGTCGATCCGAAGGTCGTTGTCGCGATAGAGCGCAAACGGCACCTCGTGGGTCGCCCTAGCCCCCCGTTGTTCCCGGATCTTGCGGAGGTAGTCGGTGAGCCCCTCGTCGTGGGCGAAGACGACCTTCTCTCCCCGCGCCTCGTCATGGAACACCACCTTCAACCCGCGGTGAAGGTAGCTCGTCACCTCGAGCCGCTCGCGGATGGTGTCCGGCTGGAAATCCGTCTTCGGGAAGATGGTGGGATCGGGGTGAAAGTAGACGCTGGTCCCCGTGCCACGCGCCGGCCCCACCCGCTGGAGCTTCCTCTGCGGAACGCCCGCGCAGAATTCCATCTCCCACTCGGCACCATCGCGCTTGACCCGAGCGACCAGACGGGCACTGAGCGCGTTGGTCACGGAGGCGCCGACACCGTGCAACCCACCTGCCGTGCGGTAGCTCTTGTTCTCGAACTTCCCGCCAGCGTGGAGCGTGGCGAAGATGAGCTCGAGGGCCGACTTCTTGTACTTTGGGTGGCTATCGACGGGAATGCCGCGCCCATTGTCGGCCACGGTGACGGACTTCCCGTCCTGATGGAGCGTGACGATGATCTCGCTGGCGTGACCGTTCATCGCCTCGTCCACCGAGTTGTCCAGGATCTCCCACAGGAGGTGGTGAAGACCCGTCGCACCTACTCCCCCGATGTACATGCCCGGGCGCTTTCGCACTGGGTCCAGGCCTTCGAGGACCGTGATGTCTTCTGCGGTGTAGGTGGTCTTTGGCTGCGCCATCGCGCGTCACTCCTCTGCGCTCGGGCTCGCTGGGGCCAGAGGAGGCTCGAAAACGATCTCCTCCAGCATCCCCCGCTTGATGATCTCCCGACCCCGACCGCCACGGCTGGTCACCTCGTACTTGGCCGTGTTGATCCGCTGGTCGCCGCCGAGGCTGGTTCGGACCGTCAAGGTATCCCGTTCGTCGATGGCGGCCCTGATCCCCAAGAGGCGGTCGTCCCCGTCCGTGATCTTGATGAGCCTCACGCCGCGACCTGGCCCCGACAGGTAGTTGATCTCCTCGACCGGACAGAGCAGGACCCGCCGGTGGCGGGTGGCCGCGATGATCGTCTCCTCGCCGCGTACGGCGGCGACGCCGACGACGACCGCGGAGGCCGCCGGCCGGGCGTACCGACGACCGCTCCGCGTGCTGGGCTCGACGAACGGGCCGAGCCCGAAGCAAAGGGCGTAGCCGTCGCTCGTGGCGGCCACGGCGTAGGTCTCGGGATAGTGGCCCTCGAGCTCGGTGATATCGCCGGCGACCCGCGGATCGAGCGAGAGAGCCGTGAGGATGAGCTCCCCATCGCGCAGCTTGAAGAGCTTCTGGATCGGTTCACCGTAGCCCGTGGTCGCGGGCAGGTCGGCGATCCGACACGAGTAGGCGGTGCCGAAGCTCGAGAAAAAGACGACGGTAGCCCGCGTCGAACCGAAGACGCAGGCGAGGACACGATCACCTTCGCGCAAGCGGGTCGCGCTCGGGTCCTTGATCTCCTTCTGACGCTTGACCCAACCGTCCACCGTCAACAGGACGTGGTTGTCCTCCTCGAGGATGAAATCCTCGGCCGAGAATGCGGGCTCGTCGGCCGTCGATTCGAAGGACGTTCGGCGGCGGTCGTGCTTCGCGTGAGCCACGAGCACCTCGTCGAGCTCCTGCCGGACGATCCCCCACCGGCCCTTGCCGGCCGCGTCTCCGAGGAGCTTCTTGATCTCCTTCGCCCGCTTGCGCTTCTGCTCGAGCTCCTCGCGAATCACCAGGATCTCGAGACGGGCCAGCCGGTAGAGCTTGAGCTCAAGGATCGCATCGGTCTGCTCCGCATCGAGCCCGTAGCGGGCCATGATCTTCTGAGCGGCGTCAGCCTTGCCCTCCGATTTCCGGATGATCCTGAGGATCTCGTCGAGGGCGTCGAAGACGGTGGCAAACCCGTCGAGGATGTGCGCTCTGCGCTCGATCGCGTGAAGCTCATGCTGGAGCCGCCGCGTCACCACCTCGAGCCGGAAATGGAGGAAATGCCAGAGCACCGCCTGGAGATCCAGCCGCTCGGGCCGCCCGACCCCCGGGTTCTCGGTGGGGACGAGACAGGTGAGGTTCAGGTTGAAGTTGTTCTGGAGGGGAGTGTTCTTGAAGAGGTACGCGAGCACCTTCTGCTCGTCCGCGTCCCTCTTCAAGGAAAGCTCGATGCGGACGTCGTCGGTCGACACGTCGCGCACGTCGAGCAGGAGGGGCAGCTTCCGCGAGGTGACGAGTTCGGCGATCCGCTCGACGAGCGTCGCCTTGTTCACCGCGTAGGGGATGCTCGTGATGTGCACGATCTTCGCGGCTCGCGACGCCGGGCCGAGCTCCCACGTGCCCCTGAGCTTGATCGTCCCCTGCCCGGCCTCATAGGCCTGCTTCAGCTCCTCGGCGGTAGAGACGATCTGGCCGCCGGTCGGAAAATCCGGTCCCTTGATCGTCCGACAGAGCTCCCGCGTGGACAGCTCCTTGCCATCGACGAGAGCATCGAGGAGTCGGATCGCGGCGGTGCAAACCTCCTCCGGATTGTGAGGGGGGATGTTCGTCGCCATCCCGACCGCGATCCCGGTCGCGCCGTTCACGAGGAGGTTGGGCAGCCGCGCCGGGAGGACCGCGGGCTCGGTGCGGGTCCCGTCGTAGTTCGGGAGGAAGTGCACCGTGTCCTGACCGAGCTCCGCCAGAAGCTCGGGCGCCATGCGCGCGAGGCGGCACTCGGTGTACCGCATGGCGGCGGCTGGATCGCCGTCGAGCGACCCGAAATTGCCGGAACCCTCCACGAGCGGGACGCGGAGCGAGAAGGGTTGCGCCATGCGCACGAGGGCGTCGTAGACGCTCGCGTCACCGTGAGGGTGGTAGTTCCCGAGCACCTCGCCCACGACCTTGGCGCACTTGCGGTGCTTGGTCTCGGTCGTCAGCCGCTGCTCCCACATCGTGAAGAGGATGCGGCGCTGAACCGGCTTGAGACCATCGCGCACGTCCGGCAGCGCCCGGGCAGTGATGACCGAAAGGGCGTAGTTGAGGTATCGGCTCTGAGCCAGCTCGTGGAGCGGGGCGACCTGCTCCACGGTGGGAGTCGGGGGGTCGGTCGTCGCCCCAGTCTCGGAGTCGCGGCGGGGTTTGGGAGGTGGACGCTTCTGAGCCATTGGGGTGGCCGGTGAACTGCCAACGACCACGGTCCATCCCGGGCGGCCGAGCGGACCGTGCCCAGCATGCCAGGACCGGGTCCGCGGAGTGGACCAGGGACGCTAAACGCATGTCAAGCACTTCCTCCACGGCGCTCGCTCGTCCGGTACCTCGCCGTCTTCGGTGCGAGCTCCTCGGGTATTCGTCGGGGGATCCGCCCCGCAAGCTTGAGACGTACCCCTGAGTACGCTACGTGGGCTGCCCCACCGCGGCGGTCGCTCGCCCTCGAGCAGGCGAACGTCCAAGGTTGCGCACCGATCGTCCTCGAAGGACGACCTTCCCCCATCATGCACGGATCCCAGCGCCCTTACGTCCTCACCGTCCGAGCCGCTGGGAGCGCCACGACGCGCCGGTTCGACCAGGGGTTAGAGGAGCAACCGAGGCATCGGGGAAGAAGGATGCTGCTGTGGTGGCTCGGCGCCATCCTCGCGGTCCTCCTGCCGAGCCACGCCGCTGCCCAGACGGGGCGTTCGCCGAGCCCGGGGTCCGGGATCACCACCCCCGCGATCCTCCCAGCGAGCGAAGCCGAGCAGGCGGCGGGACAGCCGATCGCCCAGATCGAGGTGGCGGGCAACCGCCGCGTCACTCGTGAAGATATCCTGAGCTATCTCCGAGAACGGGTGGGCGAGACGTTCAATCCGACCACGCTCCAGAAGGATGTTCGCGAGCTGTGGAATTCCGGGTTCTTCGAGGACATCGAGGTTGACCTCGCGCGCGCCGACGGGGGGGTGATCCTGCGTTTTCTGGTCCGCGAACGGCCGAGCATCCTGCGCATCGACCTCGAGGGCAACGACAAGATCGACGACGAGGACATCGAGGAGGGGATCGAACTCCGCAAGGACACGATCCTCAGCCCGGCGGCGGTCGCTCGGAGTATCCAGAAGATCCGCGATCTCTACGCCGAGAAGGGCTACTTCCTGGCCGAGGTAGAGAGCGAGATCCTGCCGCAGAAGAACAACGAAGTCATCGTGAAGCTGACCGTGCGGGAGAACGGCTCGGTCACCGTGAAACGGGTGACGTTCATTGGCAACGACAACCTCCCCGAGAAGGAACTCCGGGAGGTGATGTTCACGGGCCGATCGAGCATCCTGAGTTTCGGCTCGGGCGGCCCCTATCGTCAGGACGCCTTCGAGCGCGACATCGCGATGCTGAGCGCGCTCTATTACGACCGGGGCTACCTCGAGGTTGCCATCAACACGCCGAGGGTGATGCTCACGCCGGACCGGTCGGGGATCGAGATCTCGATCACGATCGAGGAGGGCCCGCGATACCGCATCCGGCAGCTCCGCGTGTACGAGCGAGGCCCGAACGGCCAGGAGGTAGAGCCCATCAACGGCCGGCGGCACCTCCGCAATCTCGTCCGGGCGGAGCCGGGCGACTACTTCAACCGTGCCGAGCTCCTCGATGATCTCCAGGCGATCCGCACGATGTACCGTGACCATGGATTCGCCAACGTGGAGGCGAACCCGGAGACGCACCTCGACGAGGCACGGCACGAAGTCGACGTGATCGTGCCGGTCATCCGGGGACCGCTGGTGCGCTTCGAACGGCTCGAATTCCGTGGCAACGAGAAGACGCGCGATCGAGTCCTTCGGCGCGAGCTCGAGATCGAGGAGGGGCAGCCCTTCCACGAGACGAACCTCGAGGAGTCGCGGAAGCGCATCACCGCCCTGGGGTACTTCGACCGCGTCGATGTATCCACCGAGGAAGGCTCGGCACCGGACAAGCTGCGCGTCTACTTCGAAGTGACGGAGCGGCCCACCGGCACGTTCCAGGTGGGCGTGGGCTTCTCCAGCATCGAGAACTTCATCGCCACCGCGCAGGTCCAGCAGGCAAACTTCTTCGGTCACGGACAGAACGTGTCCCTCCAGGGGCAGTACAGCCAGCTCCGTCGCCAGGTGAACCTTCAGTACATCGAGCCGTACTTCCTCAATACGCGGTTCAGCATGTCGTTGGATCTCTTCGACGTACTGAGAAACTACAACGACTTCTCCCAGTCGAGCCTCGGCGGCGCGCTGACCTTCGGCTATCCCCTCATCGAGCCGAGGCTGGCTGCGTCGGTGACCTACTCGGGGACCTACGACGAAGTGTCCACCGATACGCGGAGCACGATCTTCGGGACGTCCAGCACGGTCAGCGTGTTCCGCCGCCTGCCCCTCGCCAACCTGTTCAACGACGGCTTCACCTCCAGCATTCGTCCCGCCATCACCTACGACAGCCGCAACAATCGCCTGTTCCCCACGGCCGGCGTCTACCTACGCGGCTCGACCGAGTTCGCGAGCGCCGCGTTCGGTTCGGAGAACCAGTTCTTGCGGCACCGTGGGGTGGCGCGGATCTACGTCCCCTTGCCCAAGAAGCTGGTGCTCAAGTTCAATGCGGAGGCCGGCCATGTCACCAGCCCCACCTCCGACGGGGTCCCGATCTTCGCGCGCTTCTTCCTCGGCGGCATCATGGACCTCCGCGGGTACCGCTTCCGTACAGTGGGCCCGCGCCTCCCCTTGACGTCCACTACCGATCCCAACAGCGCCCCATACGCGGGCGGAGCGAACATCGGCGGCAATCTGGAGTACGTCCAGAACCTGGAGCTCGAATTCCCCATCGTCGAGAGCCTGAACGTCCGGGGCGTGTTCTTCACCGATGCAGGGAACGCCTGGAACATCGAGCGCAACTACTGCGAGGCGGCGCGAGGCAACAACATACCCAAGGTCCAGCAACCCTGCTTCGAGGGTATCGAGACCTTCACCCACCTCCGCACCTCGTACGGCGCCGGCTTCCGTTGGTTCTCGCCGATGGGTCCGCTTCGGTTCGAGTGGGGATTCCCTATCCGTCGCCTCCCCCACGAGCAGCCGATGGTGTTCGAGTTCACGATCGGCAACTTCTTCTGATCCCGCACGATTTCTTCTGTTTCTCTGCCATCTCTGGGCACCGCCGGGTGCAGTTGCACCGGAACCTCCGCTGCGGTACCTCGAAGCGATACCCGTGGGCCGAGTAGGCCTGCGGCTCCCGTCCCCAACGCGCCCCCGAGCCCATGGACAACGACCTTCCTCCCGTCCCCATCTCCGAACAGCCCGTGAGCATCCAGGACGAGATGCGGATCTCGTACCTGGATTACGCCATGAGCGTCATCATCGGGCGCGCCATCCCGGACGTGCGCGATGGCCTCAAGCCGGTGCACCGGCGCATCCTCTTCGCCATGCACGAGCTCGGGCTCGCGCCGGGCGGGGCCTACCGCAAGTGCGCCACCGTGGTGGGCGACGTCCTCGGGAAGTACCACCCCCACGGGGACGCCAGCGTTTACGACGCGCTCGTACGCATGGCGCAGGATTTCTCGATGCGCCACATGCTCGTGGATGGGCAGGGCAACTTCGGTTCTGTCGACGGTGATCCCGCGGCGGCCTACCGCTACACGGAGTGCCGCCTGGCGCGCATCGCGGTCGAACTCCTCGCCGACATCGAGAAGGAAACCGTCGATACCTCGCCGAATTTCGACGAGCGGCTCCAGGAGCCGAACGTGCTGCCAACTCGGTTCCCGAACCTGCTGGTCAACGGCGCGGGGGGGATCGCGGTCGGGATGGCGACCAACATTCCGCCGCACAACCTGACGGAGGTGATCGACGCCACGGTGCTGCTCATCCGCAACCCTGAGGCGACCATCGAGGATCTGATGCGGTGTGTGCCCGGCCCAGATTTCCCGACCGCGGGGATCATCTATGGCCGAGCGGGGATCCATCAGGCGTACAAGACGGGCCGCGGAACCATCATCATGCGCGCCCGCACCGAGGTGGAGAAGATCCCCGGCACCGACCGTGAGCAGCTCGTGGTCGGCGCGATCCCCTACCAGGTGAACAAGGCGCGCCTGCACGCCAAGATCGCGGAGCTGGTCCGGGACAAGCGGATCGAGGGGATCCGAGAGGTACGCGACGAGAGTGATCGCGACGGGATGCGGCTGGTCATAGAGCTGAAGAAGGACGTCTTCCCCCAGGTCGTGCTGAACCAGCTCTACACGCAGACGGACATGCAGTCGTCCTTCGGCGTCATCAACCTATCCATCGTCAACGGCCGTCCTGCCGTCCTCGACCTGAAGGACACCCTCGCCCACTTCGTCGAGCATCGGCGGGAGGTCGTCAGCCGCCGAACCCGCTTCGAGCTGGCGGAGGCCGAGCGTCGACGGGAGATCGTCGAGGGTCTCGGGATGGCCATCACCGAGATCGACGTCGTGATCCGGACCATCCGGGAGTCCCCCGACACGGACGTCGCGAGGGAACGCCTGATGCGGCTACCGCTCCGAGGGCTCGAGGCCTTCGTGCGCCGCGCGGGCCGGCCCGAATCCGAGATCGCCACCGCCATCGCGCACGGCGAGTACTTCCTCAGCGAACGCCAGGCCAAGGCGATCCTGGACATGCGCCTGGCTCGCCTCACTGGCCTGGAACAGGAGAAGCTCGCCGCTGAGTACGGCGAGCTCTGCGAACGGATCGCCGAGCTTCGCGCGATCCTCGCCGACGAGCGCATCCTGATGGACCTCATCGTCCGCGAGCTGGAGGAGGTGAAGGCCCGGCACGGCGAGCCCCGACGCACGGAGATCGCGGAGAACGAGGGCGAGATCCAGGTCGAGGACCTGATCCAGGAAGAGGAAATGGTGGTGACGGTGTCCCACCAGGGCTACATCAAACGCACCAGCCTCACCGACTACAAGGCCCAGAAGCGCGGCGGCAAGGGGAACCGCGGGATGGAGGCGAGGGACGACGATTTCGTCAATCAGCTCTTCATCGAGTCGACGCACTCCTACGTCTTCTTCTTCAGCGACCGAGGCAAGGTCTACGTGAAGAAGGTCTTCGAGATCCCGCAGGCCGCTCGGACGGGCAAGGGCCGCGCCATCGTGAACTTCATCGGCATGGAGACGGGCGAACGGATCGCTGCGATCGCGCCCGTGCCTGGCTTTCGGGAAGGACTGTTCGTCACCACCCTCACCCGCGGTGGGCAGATCAAGAAGACGAGCGTCCTCGACTACCAAAACTTCCGCGCCTCCGGGATCATCGGGGTCAAGATCGCCGATGACGACCAGCTCCTCACCGCCTGTGTGACGGATGGCACCGCGCATTTCTTGATCGCTACCAAGAACGGCAAATCCATCCGTTTCGACGAGCAGCAGGTGCGGTCCATGGGGCGGGGCACCTCGGGCGTCAAGGCCATCGAGCTCGACGACGACGACCAGGTCGTCGGGATGGCACACACCGAGCCGGAGCGAACGCAGGTGCTCACGGTGTGCGAGCGGGGCTACGGGAAGCGGACGAGCCTGGATGAGTTTCGCGAACAGCACCGCGGCGGCAAGGGCGTGATCTTGATCGACGCGAGCGAGCGCAACGGCCCGGTCATCGGGATCGCGCTCGTCAGACCGTCGGACGAGGTCGTACTGGTCACCGATCGCGGACAGACCATCCGCACCTCGGTCGCCCAGATCCGCGAGACGGGACGGGTAGCGCAGGGAGTGAAGGTGATGAGGATCGACGAGGGGGAGCGGGTCGTGGCGATGGAGGCCGTCGGCGAGACCGGCGACCGCGAGGACGGGGACCTGCCGAACGGCGACGACCCGACCCGTCCGTCCGTGCCTCCGAGCGGCGCCCCGCCTCCCGCTATCGGCGCGGACGGCTCGGAGGACGAGACCTGAGCGTGGCCCGGAGCCGCGCCGCGAGCGGAGCCACGACCACGTTCGCACGCCTCCGCGCCCAGCACCCGGACGCGCACTGCGAGCTCGACCATCACGATCCCTTCACCCTCCTCGTGAGCGTGGTGTTGTCCGCCCAGACGACCGACGTCGCGGTCAACCAGACCACGCCGCAGCTCTTTGCGAGGTGGCCGACGGCGGCGGCCCTGGCGACCGCGGATGTCGCGGAGGTGGAGATGGCGCTCAATCGCATCGGGATGTTCCGCCAGAAGGCGCGAAACATCGTCGCCCTCTCGCGGGATCTGGTGGACCGGCACCATGGGCAGGTGCCGCGGACCCTGGAGGAGCTCGTCGCGCTGCCCGGCGTGGGGCGAAAGACCGCGAACGTGGTGTTGGGGGTCGCCTTCGACGATCCCGCCGGGGTCGTCGTCGATACGCACGTCCTACGCCTCGCCCAACGGCTCGGGTGGACCAACCGCGACGAGCCCGAGGGGGTCGAGCGTGATCTGATGGCTCTGTTTCCCCGTGACCAGTGGGACCTCCTCGGCCACACCATCATCTTCCACGGGCGACGCGTCTGTACCGCTCGCAAGCCGGCCTGCGCGGCCTGTACCGTCAACGACGTGTGTCCCTCGGCGTATCGGGCCGACGACGTCGGACGCAAGCCGCCGCGCGCACGCCGGAAGTGAGCTGCCGGAGCAGTCGGTGCGATTGCTGCGATGAACCAACGACCGAGAACGGCGATCAGGATCGTTGCTCCATCGGATCAGAACCCGAGACCGGCAATCAGGCTGACTGTCACGAGGAATCAGAGACCCAGAGCACCGAACCGTTGGCAGACCTCGCCAGAGGCGCCGTTGGAAACGTCCTCTCGCTTCGGGCGACACTGGCCTGGCAACCCTGACCTGGCAACCATTGGTGCCAGGGTCGAAGGGCCAGAGGGTTGCAGGGCATTGGTACGGTTCGAGCGGGCTCGCGGTCGCGCCGGCACCGGTCGGCGGGAGTCACCGCCCCTTGCGGTTCTTCTTCCCGTATCCCTCCCCCTCGGGGAGCTTGAGCTCGTTCTGGGGCAGGCCACGCCAGCGCAGGATCTCGGCGCCGAACACGAAGATGAAGGATCGCACCGGATCGCCCGGCAGATAGCTGAAGGTCGCCACCGGTTGGACGGACCACCCGCCACTTTGGAGCCGCCGCCGGTAGAAGAACCAGTCGTAGCTGAGGCCGAACGAATAGATGCCACCGTAGGAGCCGCGGCGAGGATCGTTGGGGTAGTCGGTGTCGACGAGGCTCAGGATCTCCATCCCAACGCCACCGTGGAGCGCGAGATTCCTGGCAAACTCCCACTGGCCCTCGAGCTTGAGCGAGCCGAAGGTGGCAACCTTCGGCTCCTTGGTCGCCCCTCCGAACTCGAGGCTGAGGCCCAGCCCGAGTTGGTTCGTCAGCATCTCCCCGGTTCGCAGCTTGAGCAGGTTGCCCGGCCAGATCCCAAGGCTCTCGTTGGTGTCGAAGATGTCCACCAGCGCGAGCTGGAACCCGCCGCCGAGGTAATAGCCCTGACGGGGTCGGGGAAGCTCCAGCGTCTGGGCGCCCGCGGTAGGAGATGCCAGGACCGCCGCCACGAGGGCAGCACCGGCCGCGAGCCACGGGGTGGTGCGTTGTCGGGTCTGCTTCGCCATGATCAGAGCTCCCCTCGCACGCCGACAATGGGGAAGAGCGGAACGCCAGGTGCCCGCCGCGACTCTCGGTAGTTGTAGTTGTAGTTGACGTCCTCCGTATTGGTGCGGTTGTAGACGTTCTGGATGTCGATGTACGCGCCGAGGATCCAACTCCGGTAGATCCAGCGCTTGTCGACGCGGAGATCGAGCTGGTGGAAGGTCCGCAGCCGGTCCGAAGAGCGCTCACCGTACGTCGCACGGTACTCGTCGCGGCTGGCGTCGAAGACCGCACCGACCACGGGGGTCATCGGCTTGCCAGTGGACATGCGGAACCGGGAACTGATCAGCCAGTTCCGTGGCAGAGCGTAGCCGGCCACGACGTTGAGAACGTGGGTCTGATCCCAGTCGAAGAGCTCCTCCTCGGTTTGCCCCGGATCGAGGCGCTTCGATTGCGAGAGCGTATAGGCGACCCAGCCCGAGAGCCCCTTCCAGAGCTCCTGCCGAACGACGAGCTCCAGACCACGGACGCGGCCGCTGCCACCGTTGTCGTAGTTGAGGGGCACCACCTCGCCGTCCCGCTCGACCATGCGATCGGTGGGGGTCGCGAGGCTGGTGAGGCGCTTGTAGAAGAACGTGCCGTCCACACTGAGCTGGTCCGTGAGCTTGTGCTCGAGGCCCGCGGAGTAGTGGATGGCGCGCTCTGGGTCGAGGTCCGGATTGCCGAAGGAATCGTTCGTTTCGAGGTACCTCGGCTCGAGCTCGAAGAGGCCGAGCCCGCCCTTCAAACTCCAGCGGTCGATGAACTCCCATCGCCCCGTGAGGCGCGGCTGCACACTCCCCTTCCTGGTGAGCCCGTAGCGTTCAACGCGGATCCCCGGCACGAGGAGGAACCCGGCTCCCGGAGTGAACTCGGCCTCGGCAAAGACACCCCCGTACCAGGCGTCATCGTCGAACTCGTCCGTAACGACGTCCGTGATCTCGGTGCGCTCACTGCGGCCGGTCATCGCTTCGTCCGTCGACATCCGCGGCATGTCGAGCTTGACCCTCGCATAGGTCTCCGACGCATCGAACCCGACGTTGACGGCAAAATGGTCATCGAAGGCATAGTGGGCCTTCTCGCGCACCTCGGCGGTGAGAAACTCGAGGTCGACCTGGAACTGCATCATGTCCATGGACTGCAGGTCCCTCCCCAGCGAGAGCGTCAGGCGGTTGTTGAAGCGCTCGTTCGGGACATATTCGTCCAACGCGACGAGTCGGTAGAAGGTCGTCGACATGCCGACATCGCCCTCCGTGGCAGATGGGTCGATCTCGGCGGGGTTCTCGAACAAGAACTCCATTCGATCATCGGACCCGAAGAACATGGCCTGGAGGTTGTGCGCGCGCGTGGGGCGGTAGTTGCCAAGGACCTGGTAGTCGTAGTAGCGGGGAGCGGTGATCATCTGGAGGCCGATGTCGTCCGGGAGGATTGCATTGAGGAGGACATCGATGTAGCTGCGGCGCCCGGCCACGGCCACGGCCGCCTTCTTGCCGATCGGGGCCTCGAGGTAGACGCTGGTGTCGATGATGCTGATGTCGGCGTAGCCGCCAATCTTCTTCGGCTCCAGCTTCTTCAGCCGAACGTCCACGACGCCGCCGGTCGCGTTGCCGTATTCGGGCGAGAAGTTTCCGGGGTAAAACTCGATCGTGTCGAGCACCCCCGCCGGCACCACGGTACGCAAGGCCCCAAAGTGGTAGAGCGATGGAACGTAGGTGCCTTCGACCAAGGTCATCGAGTCGGCGGGGTCGGAGCCACGGACCACCAGGAGGGCGGAGGACTCGGTGCGGGCCACTCCGGCGAAGTTCTGCAGCACGGCCAGCGGATCTCCGATCCCCCCTGGCACTCGCTCCGCCTCCTTGGCCGTGATCACGGTGCGGCTCACCTCCTTCTTCGGACGGATCGCGGTCACCGTGACGTCGAACGGGTTGTAGGTGCCGCGCTCGACGTAGTACTTCGCGTCGACCCGCTCGCCCGCCACGATCGTCTCGCTGGTCCGGTAGGGGTAGTAGCCGGGGGCATCGACGAGCACCTTCCAGACCCCGGGATCGAGATCGACGAACTGGAAACGCCCCCGCTCGTCCGCGGTGGCCTCGAAACCGACGGGAGCGGGACCGTCATCGCGAAACACGGTGAGGATGACCCCAGCCATGGGCAGGCGCGTCCCGCGCTCGAGCAGGACGCCGCGAAGGTTCACCGTACCCGGCGCGGCGGGACCCCTGTCCTCGGCCGCGGCGGGCTCGGCTGGGCTCGATTCCGCGTCGCGGGCCCCGGGCTTCGCCGCTGGCTCGGACTCGGCCTTCGGCGCGAGGGTGAACCGATAACGATAGCTCAGCTGCACTGCGACCGGCTTGCCGTCGAGCTCCGCCGGCTCGAACTCGAACTGCTGGGCGGCCACCATCGCCGCCTCATCGAAGCCCATCCCCGCTGGGGTCGCCGGCTCCACGATTCCCACGGCCTCGACCTTGCCCTCGGCGCTGATGTCGAGCAGCAACACGACCTCGGCTTCGATGCCTTGCTCCTCGGCCGCTTTGGGGTAGTCGGCCTTGACGAAGCGGATCTGCTTCGGGACTTTGCTGAGCTTGGCGGCCTGGATCTCCTGGCGCTCTCCGGCGCGCTGCAGCCCGGCGTCGGTCTGCGCCAGCACCCCCGGGGTGAAGTGCAGGCACGCGCCGAGGGTGAGGAGGAAGGAGCGCAAGTGCTTCATTTCTCCTCCTCGGCAACGTTGAAGGTGTGGCGCCACCAGTTCGTACCCCCGCGGTCGTCCCAGAGCACCATGACGAGCTCCGCCGTGTCGTCTGGGTAGTCCTCCTCCCGCTCGGGATACCACCGGTTCTCGTTCAGAACCTCCATCGACGCGACGTCCTCGATGTACCCGGTGCGCGCAAAGAACGTGTCGCCAGTCTCGACGAACCAGCTGATGTAGAGCCGTTCGCGCACAGTGAGGACCTCACCCTCGAGGGCGGTGGTCTCGTAGGACTCCGCCTGATCCTCCGTGACCAGGGCCCGGACCCAGTTCTCCTCGTCCCGCTTCACCGGAATGTCGAAGTCCTCGGAGACCTCCGTCCACTCCCCGTCGACCTTCATCTCGAGTCCGGGGAGCTCGGGGTTGGTGTTGGGGAATTCCGCCGGCGCGTACCCAAGGTACAGGGTGCGTACCGCAACGAGTTCGTCCTCGTCCGTGCGCACACGAACCTTGATTTGCACGGGGAAGCCGTGGGGGCAGGCGACCTCTGGGGGGAGCGAGTTCATCCCCGAGCAGAGCATCGCGAGCAGAAGAGGATGGATCGAGTTCTCGAAGTCCAACGTGGCCCCCGTGCCCAAATCGAGAGGCGGCAGGGTCACGTCGATGCCGGCCTCGCGAAGCTCGTCGAGGTCTCCGAAATCCTCCTCGGTGACCTCGCAGGGATAGCCTTCATCCGGATCGCCAGGGAATGGACACCAGCTCCACTCGAGCTCGGGCTCGCTCTGCCCGTCGGGGACGTAGAGCAGCGGCGTGAGGGTGGTCGTCTCGCCTGGACCCGGTACCACGGGTTCGCTCTGAATCGCGAGCAGACGGAGCGAGGTCAGTCGCGAGTAGGGATCCATGGGGTTGCCGGCGCAACCCGAGACGAGGGCGAGCGTGGACGCCAGAGTGACGCCACGAAGCAAGAGTCGCGTCATCTTTCCTCGATGCGGAAGCGATAGGTGTAGCTCAGGGTGTAGGGGACTGGAACGCCGTCGCGGAGCGCCGGCTCGAACTCCTCGGCAAGCGCCGTTGTCCGCGCCGCGTCGTTGAACTCAGGGTAGGGCGAAGGCGTGATGATCTTCACCTCAGTCACCTTCCCCGTGTCGTCGAGGGTGACCATCACCGTGACGTCCGCCTCGATGCCCTGGCTCTTGAGGGTCGGCGGGTACATCGGCAGCCGCGGGCGCTTGCGCTTGGGCATCTTGTACTCGGCTTTGGCCGTCGGGATGCGGCTCGCGGCGCGGTTCTGCGTCGCCGCCGGTGAGGGCGGCGGGGGTGCCTTGGGCTTCGCCGTCGGGGCGATCTCGGAGGCCTTCCGATTCGGATCGGCGGCGCGGCCTGACGTCTGCCCCATGCGCGTCTGCCCGACCGCGAAGGCCGGTCCGCCCCCACCCTCGACCGTCGATTCGAGGCTGAGCCCGACAACGCGAAGGGGCTGCGCCTCCGGCTGCGCCTCGGGCGGCTGCTCCTCGGGCTTGGGCGCGACCACCTGCTGGACCAGCTGCTCGCGGACGACCGCGGGCTCGGGCTCGGGCTCGGGCTCGGGCTCGGGCTCGGGCTCGGGCGCTTCGGTTTCGCGCACTTCGATCGTCACTGGACCGTCATCGGCCTGGCCTTCATTGAGGCTGAACGCCGCCGTGACGATCCCGATGGCGACGATCGCCCCGTGCGCAGCCGCCGAACCGCACACCGCAGCGACGGCCGCGAGGGCGCGAGCCGCGGGGGACCGATGCCGAGGCGCAACACGCGCCCGCTGCTCGACAGTCAACGGCCTGGTGACATGGGCCTCGGTCCGCCGTCGCGCGACGTCGCGCGCCGTCCGACGTCGGCGCGCCAGCCCTCGCCGCAGCGCGACCGCACCCGAACGGCTGGGGGTCGCCTTCGGCTCCGCCACCTCGGAGATCGACAGGTTCACGGCGCGCCACCCAACGCCGGGTCCTTGGCCTTACGCTCGATGTCCAGCGCGAAGGTCGTGACGCCGTTTTGCTTCACCAGATCGACGATCTCGACCACCTTTCCGTAGAAAACCCCCTCATCAGCGGCGATCACCGCCTGGGTCTTCGGGTCCTTCTCCACCTCCTGGCGCACGACGCGGGCGGCGGCGGCTCGATCCGGAACCTTGTCACCGTTGATGAAGAGCTCATCCTGCTTGGTGTAGACGAGGTTGAGCGTGCTCTGAACCTTGGCGCCGGCGCTGGCAGCCTTGGGAAGCTCCACCTTCAGGCTGGCTTTCACGATCGCGGCCGAGGTGAGCATGAAGATCACCAGCAGTACGAGCACGATGTCCACGAACGGGATGATGTTGATGCTGGCGAGGAGGCCCTCGTCGTTTCGACCGGGGTCGTCGAGCTTCGCCATCCTCGCCTAACCCTCCCGAGCGCCGAGATCGTCGGCCTTGAGCTCGGCGAGGAGCACCCTCGCGAGCGACTGGCAGTCGGTCACGGAGCGCTGGACCCGCGCCTTGAAGAGGTTGAAGAAGATCACCGCCGGGATGGCGACCACCAACCCGACCGCGGTAGCGATCAAGGCTTCGGCGATCCCGGCCATCACCGCCGAACTCGCCTCCGTCATGTTGGCCGCCAGATCGCGAAAGCTTCGCACGATGCCGAGGACTGTCCCGAAGAGCCCGATGTAGGGCGCGTTGCTCGCGAGCGTGGCTAGGAACCCGAGGCGCCGCTCGTAGATCGCCCGCTCGCGACCGAGACTGCCCGCGATGAGGTCCTCCACGGACTCCGGGCCCTTCTCGTAGGCGCGAAGCCCGGCAAGGACCACGCGCGTCTCGAGCACATCGTGCTTGGAAAGCGTCTTCGCCGCCTTCTCGAAGTCGCCCGCGTCGAGCGCTTTGGCGAAGGCGTGCTGCAGCGTTTCGACGTCGATATTGCGCTTAAGATAGAAGAGCCAACGTTCGACCACGACCGCGATGGAAATCAGCGAGAGCCCAAGCAACAGGTAAAGGACCCATTCCGAATGGAAGATGGGCAGACCGAGCAGGGTCTGTACGATCGTGCTATACTCGTTCGACATTTTGGTCCTATCGCCGTGTGCACGCGGTGTCTATCGCGCAAGGGAGGGCGGCGCTCATGGCGCGCGAATCCTGGCACGTCTCCGCGGCGCCTGCGCCCGCGTCTGCAATGCTCGGGCCAGTTCGGGCTGGCGCAGGTGCCAGAAGGGTAACCCCACGAAACCACGATTCTTGGGGCGCTCTCCGACCCGGGTTGGCGGCGCGGGACCGGCAATCGGCCGAGGAGGGTCGTGGCGTTCACGAAACGGCAACGACCGTTCACTTCCCGTGCCCTTCGGTCCCGAATCCGGTCGAAATCTGCCATGTCGCGGCCCCATGGACGGTCGCGGCCGCCCGCCTCGGCACAGGATCGAGGGATCATTCCCCAAGGGAACCGAGGCTCCCCCCCTGGGTGGCACCAGGTCGTCCCTCGCTAGAGCAGCAATCAGGTTGATTGCTGCGTAAAATCAACGACCTAGAGCACCGAACACGCAGCAGATCTCGCCAGAGGCGCCGCTGGAAACCCATCCTCGCCATGCACGGATGCGTTTCCAGTGGCGCCGTTGCCGTCGGCAACGTGATCGGTGCTCCAGGTGGGTCCGGTGGGAACACCGATGGCTCTCCAGCGGGTCCTTCGTCGGTGTCGTCGGCCGGACATGGCTCGGGGGGGACTCCCGGCCCATGCGGGCATGGATCGCTGTCATCGAAGAACCCATCCCCATCTGAATCGATGGCAGGGCAGCCGAACGGAAGCACACCGCGCACGGTCGGGCATTGGTCGTGGACGTCCGCTGAGCCGTCGTGATCGAGATCCGGGGCGGGGCAACCGCCTGGGCCGAACCCCGTCCGCTCCGGACAATCGTCGTCCCCGCCGACCACCCCGTCGGCGTCTAGATCGAGATCGGCGGCGGGCGCGACGGGGGAACGGACCCGCGGCGAACGCATGCCGAAGCCCAACAGCAGCTCGGGTTGGTGGCTGAACGCCCCCGCCTCGGCCCCATGGCGCGGGGTCAGGTTGTCTCTGAGATCCACCCGAGCGGCAATGCGCCAGCCAAGGGCTAGCTCGAGCCCCCCCCCGAAGTAAAACACCGGGTCCACGTCGTCCCCGAGGGACTCGCAGAAGACGGCCATGGCGCCGCCCCCGCCAACCAGGAATGGCGACCAGCGCCGGAGCGGCAGACCGATCACGCCGTTGCCCCGGACTGCTGCCCCGGTCGCCCCCTCGACATCGATGGTCTCCATCGGGACGAGCGCCCCCTCGATCTCCATGCCGAGAATGCCGAGCATCCTCACCCCACCCCGCAGTCCAAATACGGACGCCGGCGAGGCAAGCTTCTTCTGCTCCCGGGAGGGACCGTGGAAGTCGTGGTTCGGCGAGGGAAGGATGAGGCCGGCATAGAACCCGAGCCCCACCTGTGCAAACGGTGAACGGCCGATGGGGTGGTCCTTCTGCCCGTTGGCCGGAGAGCCGCCACCTCGATCGGGCTCGGACTCGGGCCGACCGGCTCCCGGATTGGCCGGGGCCGCGAGGGGTGCAACGTTGGGCGGTCGCGCGAGCGTTGGCGCTGGTATCGCCACGATCCAGGGGACCAGAGCGAGGAAGGCACGCCGATTGCGCATAGGCCGTCTTGGGGTCCACGCCGCACCCCCGCCGACGATGACCCGTCCAGGCCTCGGAACTAGCCCAATGGGGCCACCTCAGCAATGCATTGAGACGCGTTCGAACAGGTGGACCCGCCTCGCCCCGTTGGAGGGCCCGACCGCCGCCACGAACCGAGGAACGATGGTCCCCATGCCCAGGCCTCGGCGGCGAAGGCCGGGTCGTATCAACTCGACGCAGACACCTTGGCGGCGAGGAGACGCTCGACCGTGCGGGTCGTCATCCGTCCCTCCACGACCTCGGGATCCTCGAGCAGACGCAGGTGGAACGGAATGTTGGTCCGGATACCGCCCACGATGAACTCCGCCAGCGCGCGCCTCATCCGAGCCAGGGCTTGGCCGCGCGAGGGCGCGGAGACGATCACCTTGGCCAGGAGCGAATCGTAGGTGGACGGCACCGTGTAGCCCCCGAACACTCCAGAGTCCACGCGGACGCCGGCCCCACCTGGCGGGTGGTACTCGGTGATCCGGCCCGGCCAAGGCACGAATCGCTCCGGATCCTCCGCCATCACTCGGCACTCGATGGCGTGGCCCCGGAATCGCCACGATCGGGTGTCGGGCAGCTCGAGTCGTTCGCCCGCCGCGGCACGGATCTGCTCCACGACCAGATCGAGTCCCGTGACCATCTCCGTTACGGGGTGCTCGACCTGAACGCGCGTGTTCATCTCCATGAAGTAGAGAGAACCGTCCTCGTCCATGAGAAACTCCATCGTCCCCAAGGTGGTGTAGCCCGTCTCGAGCACCGCCTTCCGGATGAGGTCGCCCATCTTGTCGCGCAGCTCCTGGGTCATCGCGGGGCTCGGCGCCTCCTCGACGAGCTTCTGGTTCCGTCGCTGCAGTGAACATTCGCGCTCGCCGAGAGCCCACACCTGGCCGTGGTTGTCCGCGAGGACCTGGAACTCGATATGCCGCGGTCGTTCGACGAAGCGTTCGAGGAAGAGCTCGGGGTTCTTGAAGGCGTTCATCGCCTCGGCGGTAGCCGACTCGAACGACCTCCCAATCTCGCCCCGGTTCCGCACGACCCGCATGCCGCGGCCCCCACCGCCGCCGCGAGCCTTCAGCATCACCGGATAGCCGACGCGCTCCGCCTCCCGCTCGGCGTCCGCTGCGCTCTGGAGAACGTCGCTGCCGGGCAAGAGTGGCAAGCCGAAGACCACCGCGGCCTCGCGCGCCCGCACCTTGTCACCCCACCGCTCCATGGCCCCCGGGTTTGGACCAATGAACTTCAACCGGCAACGCTCGACCACCTTGGCGAACTCGGCGTTCTCCGAGAGGAACCCGTAGCCGGGATGGATGGCGTCAGCGGCGGTGATCTCCGCAGCGCTGATGATGTTGGGAATGTTCAGGTAGCTCAGAGCCGAGGGCGCCGGACCGATGCAAATCGCCTCGTCGGCGAAGCGCACGTGGAGCGCCCCGGCATCGACGTCGGAGTGCACCGCGACGGTCTTGATCCCGAGCTCGCGACATGCGCGAATGATGCGCATGGCGATCTCGCCGCGATTGGCGATGAGTACCTTCTTGAACATAGAAAAGCGACGCTCTCGATCAGCCGGGCAACGCCGTCCGCGCTCAGGATTTCCTGAGCTTGAAGAGCCGTTGCCCGAACTCGACGCTATTGCCGTTCTCCACCAGGATCTCGGCGACCACGCCCGGGATCTCTGCCTCGATCTCGTTCATCAACTTCATGGCCTCGACGATGCATAGGGTCTGTCCCGGCTTCACGGGTACCCCCACCGAGACGAATGGCTCCGCACCCGGCGCGGGAGCCCGATAGAAGGTGCCCACGAACGGCGAGGTCACGTAGACGGTGTTCGGATCGTCGATGGGGGCAGATGCCGCTAGCGCGGCCGCTGCCGACGCGAGCGAGGGAGCCGCCGCCATGGGGGTCGCCGCTACGATGGGAGCGCCACGGGCCATCGAAATGCGGAGGCGAATGGTTTCGTCCTCGTACTCGAGCTCGGAAGCTCCGCCGGCATCGAGGGTTTCGAGGAGTTCCTTCAGCTGTGCGAGCGGGATCTGCATGGCTAACCCAACGGGACGATTGGCGCGCAACTACTAACCGACCCAGTCTGGCCGGACAATGGCGTTTCCGCCGCGAACGTCCCTTCGCATCGGGACCTCCCGTTCTCTGGATGGGGCTCGGCTCGCGATGCCGAATCGCCCGACCTCTCCCGGGCCCCACGGTGTGGACGTCGCTCTAGCTGTGGGACGGACCCCTCTCGGCCACGATGGCGAGCCCGCGGAGGGCGAGCTCGTACGAGCCGCCGCCGAACCCCGCCACGCGACCGACGCACGCCGGCGCGATGCGAGACTCGCAACGGAACTGCTCGCGCGCATCGGGAGTGGAGAGCTGCACCTCGACCGTGGGGAGCCGGTCCCGCGCAGGGAGTCGTCGAGCGCATGGCTCGCGTGGGTGAGCGGCCCCAGGTTGACGAGGATGCCCTCGAAGCCGTCGACGCCGGCAGAGTTGATCCAACCGATCAACGCCCCTTCGTGGTTGCTCTGACGACAGTCGACCTCGACGCCAAGCTCGGCGGCGAGACGCGTCAGGGCGGGGTGGATCTCGGCGAGCGTCAGCGCACCGTGGATCTAGAGCAGCAATCAGGTTGATTGCTGCGTCAAATCAACGACCTAGAGCACCGAACCGGCAGCAGACCTCTCCAGAGGCAGCGCTGG
>JAFGBI010000147.1 GCA_016933275.1 Polyangiaceae bacterium
CCCTTTGGGGTTGGTCGTCGTTGTCTCCAGTCGCAGTACGGACCAATCTCGTGGACTTCTGGCATACGCCTTGTCGTAGACCTTGATACTTGTCCTCTCAATGGCGCGCGAGGCGCGCGAGCCGCGCCATAGTCCCCGCGACCGCGTCGAGCGCGGACCGCTCAGCCGTGGTGCCCCGCGCCCGGAGCTCAGCGAACCACCTTGCGGTCGATGGGTGATCGATCGCCACCAGCGCCATGGCGATATCGTTGCACAGGGCGGGGGTGGCGAAGCCCGCCGCGTCGAGCAGCGCGCCGACGGCCACCGTCCGCACGGCCTCACCTTCCCCCGACTCGCGCACCGCGCGGGTCGACCAGACCCGTGCGCTCGCCACGTCCCGGAGCGAGCGCACGAGGATCCTCGCCTGCGCCGGGTCCGACGTCACCCGCAGGTCCCGTCCGAGCCGCTCGGCCACGCGGGCGCGGCGGCACTCACCCAAACCGGCAAACACTGCCGCGTCGTCGGGTCGCTCGTCGGCGAGCGCGAGCAGCAGGTCCACCGCCGCATCGTCACCGATCCGTCCGATCGCCGCCACCCCGGCGCGGGTACGGCGTGGGTCCCCTCGACAGCGGGTGAGCCAGTTCGTCAGCGCTGGCAGCGCGCGGGGATCGCGGGCGCTGCCGAGCGCCTCGACGACGCCGAGCTCGACCTCCACGTCCGCCCGACGTGTCGCCGGCGCGGACGTTGCCTCCTCCACTGCTTCGACCAGCGGCCACAGGGCGCCGCCACTGCCCCGGAACACGAGCGCCGTCTGCGCGGCTCGCCGCGGGTCCGCCTCTCCGTCGGCGAGCTTCCGGCGGGCAGCCCTGAATCGCTCGAACGAGGCCGGATCGCGCGACCGCGCGGCGGCGATCTCGACGCTGATGGGGAACGAGGTCGCGGTTCGCGGCGGGACCGACGAGGGCGCCGCCGCCACGGGGAGGGCCAGCGCGAGCCCGACCCCGGTCAGCAGCGCCCGCGAGCTGCTGACACCGCGGAAGCCAAGGCCGCCACGCCATCGCGCCAGACCTCTCACTCCGTCGCCTTCCACCAATCCTGCTCCTCGGGCCGTGCCCGGATCACGTTGCTGCCGCAGTGCGCGTCACCGTTCAGACGGTGGTAGCCATCCCAGTCCTCGACGAAATGCACGGTGATCCCGCGGGGAGCGAAGGCCTGCACGATGGCTCGGCGGAGCCCGTCTTCGCCGTCGATGACGGGTCCATGCGGATCCGCGACGGCGACGTGACCGGGACCCAGCTCGACGAGATTGGCCGTGTCGGGCAAGTAGGCCACGCTCGCGCCCACACTGCGGAAGTGCAGCGACGGCACCCTGATGAGCTCGGCTTCCTGGATGCCGGCTTCGCGCTCGAGCACCGCCAGCTGGTTGGCGATCTCGACCTCGGCCGCGTCGCTCGCGGCCATCACCTCGGGGTCGTCGAGCACGCTCGAGACCGTCGTGGTCGCAGAATAGGAGCCGGGCAGTTCGTCCAAGTCTAGCCACGAGAGGCCGGTGAAGAGCTCCGCGTCGCCGTGCCCCGCCGCCACCCAATCCTCGAAAAGGGCGAGGGCGAGCCCGACGTCAGCCACCACGACTGCCCAGCCGCGCGGCGAGTCCACGGGCACGAAGCTCAGCGTCTCGTCAACGTGCCCCACCGACAGCCAGGAGGTGTCGAGCGCGATGCGAGGTTGCACGCCCTGCGCCTGGAGGAGCTCGAGGAAGACGGGATCCGGCGCGAGTGCGTCGGTCATGCCGATCAGCATTCGACCGAATGGGTAGGCTCGCCGTTCGAACTCGTAGGGGGGCACAACCTCGAGATTCCCTAGGGAATTGAGGGTCTGCTGGTCCTCCGTGCCCCCAGGGAGGAACGCCTGCACCCCGGCGACGTTCGGACCGCGGAGACTCTCGAACACGATCCGCCCCGCGCGGCGGAGCGGAGAGGATGGAACGTCAAAGTAGTCCACGTGCGGAGTCCGGAGCAAGACCGTCATGTCGTGGGGACCGTCGGGCCCTGGCACGCTCGACCAGGCTGCCTCGAAATGGTCCTGGGTCCACTGATCGTTGATGTAGGCGAAGAGGGTGACCATCGGCTCGGCGATGCCCGCCTCCGTGGCCGCCCGGGCGAGGTCCGCTCGATAGGTCGCCTCGGGGGTGCCCGAGATGTCTCCCGCCATGACCCTCTCTGGCGCCTGGAGGTGATGGTTCAGCACGAAGGGAGCGACGCGGAACTGCACCCGGTCCTCGCTCTCGGAGCCCCCGGTCTCCACCCGGAGGATGACGTCCAGGAGCCCGTCCCAGTCAGCGGGGTCCCGGACCAAGTCCGTCGCCTCGAGGCCGAGCGCCACCCCGGCACGGAGCGCCGCGCGGTCGAGCCGAGCGTTCGCGCCGAACACCGTGGGCACGTCGCGGTCCAGGCGAAAGAGGCGACACCGCTCCGCCGGAACGCAGCGAACGAAGCCGCGCGCGTCGGACGGCGCGTCGTCCCACGCCGTCACCGCGAGGGCCGCCAGGTCCGCTCGATCCGCGTCCCCGTCGACGACCTCGTTCTCGGCGTCGTGGCAGCGGTCGATCTCCGTGTCTGGGATCGCCGACCTGCCCGAGCAGCGCCCGAGGTCGTCGTCGATGTTCGCCAGCACCAAAGCACCGCGAGCCGAGGTCCACTGGTCCTCGGCTCGCTCGTCCGCACCGTCACGTCCCGAAACGATTCCGTCTCGGTCGACGTCGGCCCTGAGGTCGGCAAACGGCGGCCGCGAACCGGACGAGCAAGCCCCCACCCAGGCCAGCAGCGCGATTCGGACGGGCATGGGAAACGGACGGGGGCGAGGCACGTGCGTCGAGGTCGGCGCAGCACACCGCGCAGCGACACCCTGAGCCTAGCCCAAACCACGACCTGCTTCCGCAAGCAGGGGTTCTTCACGCGGTTTTGCGGTATCGTGGCGCCGCCTCCCCCGTCGCCGCGCCGCCTCCACGCGCGCGGAGGCGGCCCCCCCGCCTCGACCCATGCTTCCCCGCCCTGCCGCACGTCTGGTCGCGACCAGTATCACATGCGCCCTCGGCCTGGCGCCGGGGACGGCGGGGGCCTCGGGAGCGCTCGAGCTCGCTGGTGCGCCCACCAGCGCCAACGGCCTTACGGCCCGCGCGCTCGCGCGTCACGCCGAAACGGCCTATTTCAACCCGGCCCTCCTGCCCCGCGCCGCCCCGCTCATGGAGGTCGGCTACTTCGCGCTGCACACCCAAGGGACAATCGATCTCGATGCACGCCCCGAAGGAGTCGACGTGCCGGAGTCGGTCTACGATGCGCACGTCATCGGCGACGACGGCAGCGCCGAGCGTCTCGAACTCCGTCCGCTGCCCACCAACCGCCTCCCCGAACCCCGCCGCCGCACGAAGGTCGAGGAAACCCGTGGCTATGCCCTCGTGGGCCTGGTCCGTCCGTTCTTCGCCGACAACGTGAGCTTCGGGCTCTTCGCCATCCTGCCGCTCCGTGGCTTCCTCGCGCAGAACGGTTTTTTCGCCGACGAACGCGAGCAGTACTTCTCGAATCGGCTCGACTACGAACTGCTCGGTGACCGGGCCGGGATCTCGAGCTTCACGGTCTCCCTCGGTGGTCGTGTCGCCCGCTGGCTGGCGGCGGGGATCGGGGCAAACCTCGGGTTCTCCACGGTCACTCGCTTCGACGTGTACGTCCCCGACGCGGCGGATCAGAGCACGATCCTCCTCGATCCGGAGGTGAAGACTGCCACCACCCTGTCACCGGTCGGCGGACTCGCGCTCTATCCATCACCCGACCTCACGATGACGGTCACGACGCACGCCCCGGTCGGGGTCGAGACGTCCGGCGAGAACCTGCTCCGGTTCTGGAACTACGACTACCCCGACGACCAGGACCACATCCGCCAAGCCTACGTCTTCTCCCAGGGGTACGTGCCGCTGCGCGTTGGCTTCGGCGCCGCCTTCGCCCGAGGCACGCGCCCCGAAGGTAATCGCCGGTGGGAGTTTGGCACGAGCCTCGTCATCACGCAGTGGTCGGAGTACCGCGATCGTCATGGCGAGCGCCCCGCGGACCGATGGAAGGACACGCTGACACCGGCACTGGGGGTCGCAATGATGACGGACCACGGACGCTTCGTGGTCGACCTCGCCTACGTGCCGACGCCCGTCCCGGAGCAGACGGGGCGCAGCAACTACGTGGACAACTCCCGGGCCCTGGTGAGCCTCGGCTGGGAGGCCCCGCTCACGGTGCTGGGTTCTCCCTTGGGCATCGGGCTGTACGTGCATGGGCAGTGGCTTGTGCCGCGCTCGGTGACCAAACGGCCCGAGGTGCCGTACCCCGTGCTCGACGAGTTTCCGGATGGAGCAACCGACTTCGTCACGGGTGGTCCGATCGACGAGGCGGACGGACTCCAGACCAACAACCCCGGGTATCCCGGGTTCTCGAGCCGCGGCTACCTCCTCGGCGGAGGATTCTCCGTGCGGTTGCCGCGGTAGGGCAGGGGTGGCCGGAGCTTGGCCCAAGCCGGCAGAGCCAGAACCAGAGCAGGCCATCAGCGGTCAGCGCTCAGCGGCCAGACAAGACGCGGAGGAGCTGACGGCGGGTGGCGGACTGCAACGAAAGACCTCGAGAGAGCCCCTGCCAGATTCGGCCAAGCTCGCACCGCCAAGGGACGACCTCTGGCGACAATGGCGGGAAACCCCTGGTCTTCTCGGGTGAGGCGTGGCTACCTCCCGAGTCATCTGCTTGGGCTTGCTGCCCCCGGCGCGATGCTGCTACCCCAAATCCCCCCATGCGCCAGACCTCCGCTGTCGCACCCTGGCTCCTGCTCGGCGCCGCCGTCGCGACCGCGATGCTGCTAAGCTTCGGTGCCGCCCAGCTGGTCCCCGAAGCGCGCACCCGGGCCACGACCGAAGGGGCACCCCGCATCGTCTCCCTCGCTCCGGCCGTGACCGAAACGCTCTTCGCGATCGGGGCTGGAGACCGGGTGGTCGGCGTGAGCGACTTCTGCAGCGCTCCGGCGGCGGTGCCGGCACTACCTCGAGCGGGCACGAGCATCACCCCCAGCTTCGAACGGATCGCTGCGCTGGAACCGTCCGTCGTGGTCACGGTCGCGGCCCCGGCAGCACGACTCGACGCCCTCCGCGGCCTCACGCCGACCCGTCAACTCCCCTGGCTCACCGTGGCCGATGTCGCGGCATCCACGCGCGAGCTCGGTCTGCTCAGCGGGCAGACCGCGGCCGCGAACGCCTTGGCAGGACGGTTCGAAGCCACGCTGACCAAGCCATCCCCTCCGAACGGTCCGCGGGTCTTGCTGGTGCTCGGGTATGCGTCACGCCTGTCGGAGGTGTGGTTCGTCCGTGCAAACTCGATCCACGGCGGCGTGCTCGCGGCGGCGGGGGCGCGAAACGCAGTCCCCGACCCGGTCATCGGACCACCGGTCATGAGCCTCGAGCGCCTCCTCGCCATCGATCCCGACGTGATCGTGGTCGTCGGCGGCGGCGCCACCGGCAATGACGCCACGCTGGAGGCAGTCCGCCGCTTCTCCACCCTCACCGCAGTGCGCACCGATCGACTCGGTGCCATTCCGGAAGAGGGCTTCCTCGTGCCGGGACCGCGCACGCTCGCCATGGTGGAGGCGCTCGGGCAGCTGCTTGCCAGGCTCCTGGATCCGGGAAGCGCGCCGACTCGACCGAGGGTTGCTGATTGGGGTCCCGAATCGGAGGGCCGAGACCTCCGGGAGGCGAGCGAGTGGTGATGGAGCTCATCCTCGACGGGGTATCGATCACCCACCACGATATCCCGATCCTCACCGACGTGATGCTCACCCTGCGGACCGGCGAGCTTGTCGTGCTCGTCGGCCCGAACGGCGCCGGGAAGACGACCCTCCTTCGGGCTGCGTTGGGGCTGGTTCGGCTCGACCGTGGGCGCATCACCCTCGACGGCGAGGACGCGACGCGGCTCGCGCCGCGCGCGCGTGCAAGCCGCCTCGCCTGGCTGCCACAGACCGGTAGCGTGAGCGAACCAATGACGGCGGCCGATCACGTCGCGGCCGCCCGCTACCGTTTCGGGGAGAGCGCTCGCCGCGCCGAGGCGGGAGCGTTTCGGGCGCTCACCCGCGTGGATGCCGGCTCTCTGGCGGAACGAGCCCTCGGGTCGCTGTCGGGGGGGGAACGGCAACGGGTAGCGATCGCGGCGGTCCTAGCCCAAGAGGCCCCCCTCCTACTCCTCGACGAACCGGCCAACCACCTCGACCCGCACCAGCAGCGGGAGACCTTCCGGTTGATCGCCGCGCTCGCGCGAATGGGTCACGGAGTCCTCTGCGTCACCCACGACGTCGGTGCGCTCGCCGGCCTCGCCAAGGAGGACTCGACTCGCGTCGTAGGCCTGCGATCGGGACGGCTCGCCTTCGACGTTCCGCTCGGGGACGCGACCCTCGCTGCGCGGCTGAGCGACCTCTTCGGTCTCCGGCTCGCGTTCGCCGAGCGCGACGGCGAGCGAGCGCTCGTGACCTGGTGGCCGGTGGCCGAACCCGCGGAGAGGCCATGCGGGTGAGGGGCGCGACGCTCGTCCTGCTACTGGCCACGGCCGCGATCGTCGGGATGGCGCCGTACGTCGGCCCCCCCCTCGATCCGGAAACGGGCTCGTTCGTGTGGTGGCAGCTCCGCGTCCCCCGGGTGGTGATGGCGGCGCTGGTCGGCGGAACGCTCTCGAGCGTCGGCGCCGCCTACCAACTCGTGTTTCAGAACCCGCTCGCGACTCCGAGCACGATCGGAACCTCGGCGGGCGCGGTGCTCGGGGTGCTGGCGGCCGTGGTCGCCGGCGCGCCGAGCACGAGCGCGAATCTGCCATGGCTCACCCTGGCCGCGTTTGCGGGCGCGCTCGCAACGACCGTGATCGTGGCCGGCCTCGCTGCGTACGGTCGCGCTCGAATGCACGACATCCTCCTGGCGGGGATCGCCGTGAGCCTGGCGGCGGGCGCCGTCGGGACCGCCCTCGAGAGCGTGGCAGACGTCGGGCAGCGGTTCACGGTGAGCCAGTGGTCGCTCGGGCACCTGCCGCAGGTCGGGTATCGCGGGGTGGCCATCCTCCTCCCGTTCCTCGCGGTCGCCTGGATCGGGTTGCTCGTCGAGCTCAGAGCGCTGCACGCCCTCACCGGCGGCGAGGATGTCGCGCAGACGCAGGGTGTCGATGTCCCGCGCGCCCGCGCCGTCACGCTCGGCGCGGGCGCGGTCGGCGTGGCGGCCTGCGTGGCCTGGTGTGGTCCGATCGGATTCGTCGGTCTCATCGTGCCCCACGTCGTGCGGCTGGCGGGCGCACGGTCGCCGCGGGTGCTCGTCCCGCTCTCGCTGGTCGCGGGCATGGGGTTCTTGGTGTCCTGCGACCTCGTAGCGCGACTCGTGGTGCCTGGACACGAGCTCCCCGTCGGGGTGGTGACCGCGGCGCTCGGCGCCCCTGCACTCCTGTTGCTCCTGGCGTGGCCAGCCGCGCGACGCGGCCGCTGAACCCGCTCCCCGTCGCCTTGCGGGACCCTGGGGCATCGGGTAGACGACCCAGGGACATGTCCCAGGCGATCGACCGGCGGGAGCGGCTACGCAAGGTTGGGCTCAAGGCGACGACCCCACGGCTAGCCGTGCTCCGCGTGCTCGACGAGGCGGTCGGGCCCTTGGCGCACGCCGACGTGGTGGCGGCGCTCGATGGGGACGGGATCGACCGGGCGACGGTGTATCGGAACCTCACCGATCTCACCGATGCTGGCCTCGCCCATCGCTCTGACCTCGGTGACCACGTCTGGCGGTTCCGCGTGAGCAGCGTCGTCGAACCAGACGCCGCGCACCCGCATTTCGTCTGCAATGCCTGCGGCGAGGTCGTGTGTCTTCCCGCGGAAACCGTACGCTTCAACCCGCCGCGAGGGGCCCCGCGAGCCCTCCGCGCCGGCGCGGTCGCCGTGCAGGTGCGCGGGGTCTGCGACAAGTGCCGTAGACCGTTGGGCCCCCGCGGGTGACGTCCCGGGATCGAGTCTACGTCGGCGGTCCTGTGCCCGGGCCAACCCAACGTCGGATGCTCCGATAGGGCGACGACCAGCACCGGCCAGACACGACGCCGGGGTTGAGCGAGTCAGGGGGTCTTCCCCAGAGATCACACCTCGTCCAGGTCGGAGCACGGTCCGCGGCGACGCGCCCGGCGCGAAGGTCAATCGAGACGGAAGGATCCTGCGTCGGTGAAACGCTGAGCCGCTCGTCCCTGGTGCCCGATTCTCCCAACATGGTCGGATTGCGCGAGGATGAACGCCCAATGACCCACCACGCGCCGGGCTGCGACCGGTGAACCCGCGATGTTCGTCGCCAAATGCGCGAATGCCCGGAGAACGGAGGCAGAAGGATGCCCTGGCGAGCCCCCAAAAAGACGCGTGGCCCGCCTCGCGCGGGACCGGTGAGGCGACTAATACTTTCGTCGGGTCTGGTCGGCGACTCGAGACCGCAGCTGGCGGAGATATCGCCGGACAGCAGCGGTGGACGCCGCTAGAGTAGTGCACGCCCTGCGAGGTGAGCGAATGAAACCCCCGGCCGCCCTGTCCGTCGCACGTTGGCTCTTCGCGACGATCGCTCCCATCGTTTCCGCATGTTCGAGCGAGCCGACCGCGGGGACGAGCAGCTGCCCCTTCAGCTTCGTTCTCTGCGGCGAGGCCTGCGTCAACCTCCGAACCGATGCGGGCAACTGCGGAGCTTGCGGGTTCCCTTGTGGGGCGAACCAGGCCTGTGTCTCCTCCGTTTGCACGGCGGTGAGCGGCGATACCTGCCAGGAGCCGCTTTCGGATTGCTCCGGGAGCTGCGTGGACCTCCAGAGCGACCTCGCAAACTGTGGCTCCTGCGGGAACGCCTGCCTCGCAGGTCAGTCCTGCAACGCTGGTGCCTGCAGCTGCCAGGAGGGCTTCGCCGCGTGCGACGGGGCCTGCATCGATGTCCTCACCGACCCGAACAACTGCGGGGGATGCGGCGCAACCTGCGTGGTGGGCCAGAATTGCATCAACGGTGCATGCGAATGCAGCGCGGGACTCGCGTTCTGCTTCAGCGAGTGCGTCGATCTCCAAGGGAGCAGCAACAATTGCGGGATCTGCGGCAACGTATGCCAACCCGGACGCGTCTGCAGCGGCGGGGTGTGCCAGTCCACCTGCCAAGAGCCGACGATTCTCTGCAGCGGGGATTGTGTCATCCTGGCCAGCGACGTGAACAACTGCGGGGCCTGTGGCACACAGTGCCTCGTCGGGCAGTCCTGCGTCGAGGGGGTCTGCACCTGCGACGGCGGTTTCCTCGAGTGCCGCGGGGAGTGCGTACCGAGCGACGTCAACAACTGCGGGGCCTGCGGCAACGACTGCCGGGCGAACCAGACCTGCGAGAACGGTGTCTGCGTCAGCCCGCCAACCGGGGGGACCGGCGGCACCGGCGGGGACGCGACGGGCGGTGGGAGTGGGCTCCGAACCGGCGGCACCTCGGGATTGGGCGGCACCCCGCTTGGCGGGGGCTCGAGCGTCCGTGGCGGATACCATGTGCACGGCGAGTGGAAAGGGAACGTGTGGACCGCGGTCGATCAGGCGAAGGTGGCCACCATCAGTCCTGCCAACTTCAGCAACCTCGCCACCGACGGACCCTACTGCGCTACGGGCACCGCGCCGGTGACGAGCGACTGGAGCGCGGTCGCCATGATCGGCTTCAACGTCAACCAGGCGCAGACCGAAGACGCGCCGCCCGGGACGTGGACTCCGACGAACCTGACGAGCGGCGGACTCGTCCTGAACGTGACCAACAGCGGGACGAACACCACCTTTCGGGCGCAGATCCACGGTCCGAACGGGGACACCGTCGCGGAGGAGCGCTGGTGCGCGAACCTCACCCAATTCGGCCAGGATGTCGTCATCCCCTGGACCAGCTTCAACACGGACTGCTGGGACAACTCGGGCAAGACCTACGCTGGCGAGCCCCTCGAGGCCGCTCTCGTGCTCGTCCCGGGGATGGGTACCAGCGACGCGAACCCGGTGGCGCGCGCCTTCGACTTCTGCGTCAACGACATCGGGCCGTCCTAGGCCGGCGGAACCGGAACCAAACAGGCCAGGCCATCAGCGGTCAGCGGTCAGGTAGAACGTGGAGACCCTGATCGCTGACGCATAGTTGTTGATGGTCACGAGAACATTGAGAAATTCTCTGCCAGGTCCAGTCAGGATCACACCGCTGAGGGACGAGAGCACGGATCAGGTTGCCAACAGCAACGGAGCCGCTGGAGACGTACCCATGCCCAGCGAGGGCACCTTGTCCAACGGCGCCTCGGGCGAGATCTGCTGCCGGTCCGGTGCTCTAGGTTGTTGATTTGACGCAGCAATCAACCTGATTGCTGCTCTAGGGAGTGTCTTCAGATTGCCGGTTCGAGCCCGAGCCCGTTGAAGACACTTTCTCCCGTCAGGCCGATACCGGCGTCTCGCTCCCGGTCGCCTTGGTCCGCGTTGCCGGCTGCGGCTTCTCGGGGTTCCGAGCCGACGCCTCCGGTTCGCTAGCCTTGCTGGACGCGTCGGCCGCGGCTGCCTTCTTCGCCGGCGTCCGCTTCTGTTTGGTCGGGACGGCGCTCGCCGGCTTCTTCGCGGCCGTCCGCTTGGCCGCCGGCGACTTCTTCGCTGCCGGGGCGGCGTCCGCAGCGCCGCGGGTCGGCTTGCCGTTGCCGCTGGTCGGCTTCTTCACTCGGGCTCCAGCCGCCTTCTTCCCACCCCGCTTGGGAGCGGACGGACCCCGGTCGCGACGCGCCTGGAGCAGCTCATGCGCTCGCTCGAGGGTGATCCCGCTCGGGGTGTCTCCCTTGTGGAGCGAGGCGTGGGTTTCACCGTCGGAGACGTAGGGACCGAAGCGTCCCTCGCGTACCGCGATGGGCTTGCCGGAGACGATGTCCGGTCCGAGCTCCCGGAGCGGCGCGGTCGCGCCGGCGTGACGCTTGCGTGTCCGGGGCTGCGCGAACAGGGCGAGCGCTTGCTCGAGCGTGATCGAGAAGAGCAGCGATTCGTTCTCGAGGCTGCGACTGTCGGTGCCGCGCGCAACGTACGGTCCGTAGCGCCCGAGCTGCGCGGTGATCGGCTGCCCTCCGCTCGGGTCGATGCCAACGGTGCGCGGGAGCGAGAGGAGACGGAGGGCGTCCTCGAGCGAAACACTCTCGAAGCTCATCGTCTGGAAGAGCGAGGACGTGCGTGGCTTCTCCTTCGTGTCGCCGTTCTCGCCAATCTGGACGTAAGCACCGAAGCGGCCACGGCGGACCATCACGGGTTGCCCCGTCGTCGGGTCGACACCGAGATGACGATCGTCCGCGGGAGCGTCCAGAAGGTCGACAGCACGCGAGATCGTGAGCTCGTCCGGAGGAAGGTCGTCGGGCAAACGGGCGGTGGTTTCCCCGCGCTGCAGGTAGGCCCCGAACCGCCCCACCCGTACCAGGATCTCCCGTCCCGCGTCGTCCACCCCGAGGGAGAGGGAGTTGATGGCGCGCGCATCGATGGCGGCGAGCTCGTCCGCGACCAACGCGCGGAGGCCCCGATCCAGCGGGCGCCGCTCGGAACCCACCCCGTGTGCCCCTTTCGCGCCGAAGTAGAACCGCTCGAGCCAAGGCACCGCCTGCTGGTCGCCGTTGGCGATGGCGTCGAGGTCATCCTCCATGCGCGCGGTAAACTCGTAGTCTACCAGCTCCCCGAAGTGTTGCTTGAGCAGCGCTACGACGGCGAACGCGGTGAAGGATGGCACGAGGGCGGTGCCCTTCTGCCAGACGTACCCGCGGTCGAGGATCGTCGTAATGATGGACGCATAGGTCGAAGGACGTCCAACCCCGAGCTCCTCCAACCGACGAACCAGCGACGCCTCGGTGTAGCGGGCCGGGGCCTGGGTCTCGTGACGCTTCGCCTCGAAGCTCCTCCCGCGGATCCGATCCTCTTCGGAGAGGGGCGGGAGCGGGCGCTCCTTGCTCTCGATCTCGGCAGCTGGGTCATCGCTCCCCTCGACGTACGCCCGTAGGAACCCCGGAAAGCGGATGGTGTGACCGCTCACCGAGAACTCCACATCCCGACCATCGTGGAGGACAACTCCGAGGCGGAGGGAGACACTCTCTCCCTCCGCGTCACGCATCTCCGAGGCGATGGTCCGCATCCAGATGAGCTCGTATAGCCGCGCCTCGTCGGGGGGCACCTCTCCGCTGACCTGCTCGGGGCTCCGGAAGACGTCGCCAGCGGGACGGATGGCCTCGTGAGCCTCCTGCGCATTCTTGACCTTGCTCTTGTACACACGCGGGCTGCGCGTGAGGTACTCGGCACCGTAGAGTCGCCGGATCTGGTCACGCGCCGAAGCGATCGCGGAGTCCGACAGCGTGATGCTGTCCGTTCGCATGTACGTGATGTAGCCACTCTCGTAGAGGCGCTGCGCGGCCCGCATGGTGCGGGAGGCCGAGAAGCGCAGCTTCCTCCCTGCCTCCTGCTGGAGCGTCGAAGTCATGAACGGCGCCGATGGCGAACGGCGGCTCGGCTTCCGCTCCACGGCGCGCACGGAAAACTCCTGCCCTTCGGTGGCCGCGGCGATCCCGCGCGCGGTCTCGGCGTCGATGAGCACCGCGTCTTCTCTCGCCAACGTCCCGTGAGCGTCGAAATCCCTACCGACCGCCACCCGTTGGCCGTCCACCGCGGCCAGCGTGGCGACGAACCGCGGAGGGACCCGCCCGGGCACCTCGAAGGTACCGTCCACGTCCCAGTAGTCGGCGACGACGAAGTCCATCCGCTCAAGCTCACGCTCGACGACGATTCGGGTCGCCACGCTCTGGACACGCCCCGCGCTCAGGCGAGGCAGCACCTTCTTCCAGAGCACGGGGGACACCTCGTATCCGTACAGGCGGTCGAGGATCCTTCGCGCCTCTTGGGCGTCCACGAGCCGACGGTCGAGCTCACGCGGATTGGCGATCGCGGCTTCGATGGCCTTCCTCGTGATCTCATGAAAAACCATGCGTTGGACGGGCACCTTCGGCTTCAGCACCTCGAGGAGATGCCAAGCGATGCTCTCCCCCTCCCGATCCTCGTCCGTGGCAAGGTAGAGGGTGGAGGCGCCGGCGAGGAGACCCTTGAGCTTGGCGATCTGGGCCTTTTTGTCGGGAGCCACCACGTAGTACGGCTTGAACCCGTGCTCGACATCCACCCCAAGCCGTGCCCAGGACTCCTTCTTCAACGCGGGTGGAACGTCCTTGGCATTGCGGGGCAGGTCGCGAATGTGGCCGATCGATGACTCGACGACGTAGGAAGGTCCGAGAATCCCCCCAATGGTGCGCGCCTTCGCGGGCGACTCGACGATGACGAGGGACTTGGACCCAGCCATGGTGGGCGTTCGGCTACAATCCGGGTCCCCCCCTGTCAAGGTTGGCACCCCCGGTCCCGCCCCCCAGAAGGCACAAGAAGAATCAACCATTCTGAGTAGTTATGAGAAATCGCGGGAGGGGGGGCAGATCACTGCCAACTGGAGGCAGGTCGACCCGATGCCGGCCGTTCGCCCGCGATGCCGGCGCCTGGACCGGCTAGTCGGCCTTCTGGCGGGGGTGTGGCGGCCGAGGGGCCGGCTCCCGTTCACCGCTTGCGCCAGCCCCGTTCGGCGGGGTCGGGACTCGGCCGCCGCCGGCTCGTCGGCACCGGTCAGCCAAGGGTGATGTGGGTACGTTCGCGGGCGACGAAGGCGTCGCTCCACATCGCAGATGCGTCGCGCTCGACCGCGTCCATGAACGAATCCTCGTGGTCGGGATCGTGGTGGAAGATGGCTAGCCGCTTCACCTGAGCCATGCGGCAAAGGCGCACCGCTTCCTGCCAGGTCGAGTGTCCCCAGCCGATGTGCCGAGGAAACTCCTCGTCCGTATACGTCGAGTCGTACACGACGAGGTCCGCGCCCTCGATCAGCCCGAGCACGTTCTGGTCGGGCGTACCGAGCACATGCTCCGTGTCGGTGACGTAGCACAGCGACCTTCCCACATACTCGATCCGGTAGCCCGTGGCCCCGTTCGGGTGGTTGAGCGACGCGGTCGTGACAATCACGTCACTCCCCAGGCGGAATCGATCCCCCGCGACAAAGTCGGAGAACTCGAGCCGCGCCCGCATCGTCTCGAGCGGCACGGGGAAGGTGGGTCCGGCCATCTGGCCCGAGAGCACGTTGCGGACCCCTCCCGCCCCGAGGTGCCCGGCCATGATCTCGAAGTGACGATCCGGCAGATATGCGGGCTTGAAGAACGGGAACCCGTTGATGTGGTCCCAATGGGTATGGGTCAAGAGCAGCCAGGCGTGACGGTGGTCGGCGTGCAGGAACCGGTTGCCAAGCTCACGCAGCCCGGTGCCGGCGTCGAGGATGATCCGGACTTCGCCAGCAGTCACCTCGACGCAGCTCGTGTTGCCACCGAACTGCACGTGGTTGGGCGACGGGCAGGCGATGCTACCCCGGACTCCCCAGAACTCCACGTCGAGTCCCATGATGCGGCCTAGGGGATAGCAGTCGCACACCTAGCGCAGCATCTGCAAGGCCCATCCGCGCCGACCCGGTCGGATGGACCACCCACCTCGCGTGGCTCTCGACCCACGCCCGAACCGCGGGACCAACCGCCAGGGAAACCCTGGTCCTCGGCCCCGACCCCCTCGTTCGGCAGAAAAGAACGTTGTCGAGGACCGACGCCGCGTTCTCCCCGACCGGGAAGCCCCCTTGCCCTGACCCGCCCCTCCCCTCTAGCATCCAAGCGCCCAGTGCGTTCCTTTCGCGTTACCGGGCGACCGAGAGCATCGAGCCCCATGCAGTCATCTTCGGCGACCCCACGGCCATTGCACTCCTCTGCCATCGCGGCCGTCGTGGCGGCCGTCGTCGCGACCGTGGCAACGGCCTGCCGAGAGAAGCCACCCGGGCCGGCCCCGGCTGCCAGCGCGATCGGATCGACGAGCGCCCCCTCCGCCCCCTCCGCCAGCGCGCCCGCCACACCCGCGCCATCCGCAACACCGAGCGCGAGCACCGGCGCCGACCCCGGACGGTATGCGTGGTTGGCCGACCCGTCGCGGACCGGCGTACCCGCGGCGGCCACCCTCGCGAGTGCGATCCCGACGCCCCCCGGGTGGGAGCGGATCGCGGTGCCACCGCAGTCCTTCTCCGCTTGGCTCCGGGACCTCCCGCTCGCCGCACCGGGAACGCCGGTGAAAAACTGGCGTGGCGACGAGGTGTACCCGGGCAACGAGGAGTACGTGCAGGCGGTCGTTGCGATCGACGTCGGCAAGGGGGATCTCCAGCAGAGCTCCGACGTCATCCTCCGACTCCATGCCGAATGGCAATGGTGGCAGGGCAAGCGGGACATGACGTACCTGGCCGCCACCAAGGATTCGATGTCGTATGCGGACTACTGCAGCGGCAAGCGCCCCCTCGCGCAAGGGCCGCACATCTACTGGGTGAAGCAGCGAGACCCGAACGACCCCAATGACCGCGGCGCGTTCCGTGACTTCCTCGACGTGGTCTTCATGTGGGCGAACAGCACGGCGGTGCGAATGCAGAGCGAGGTCGTCGCGCCCGCCGACCTCGCGCCGGGTGATTTCTTCCTCCAACGCGACAAGAGCGGCCACGCCGTGGTGATCCTCGACGTGGTAGCCAAGCCGAGCGGTGACCGCCTCGCGCTGCTCGGTCAAGCGCTGACTCCGGCCATGAACATCCACGTCCTCAGACCGGGACGCGGAACCGCCTGGTTCAGTCTGAGGCCGACCGAGCCCCTCCTCACACCCCACAACAAGGAGTTCGCCTGGTCGGATCTGCGGCGCCTCCGCACCTCCGCGGGCGACGCGAAGGCAGACGCTCCCTGACCAACCCGGGCCGGAGCCGATGAGCCGCCGGGAGGCTCGTGAATGGCCGGAGCGCCGAGTGAAAAAAGGCCCTTGACTCGGGCGGGTACTGCCTCCCACACTCCAAAGCGTTCATGACTCACCCCGCCGCTACCTATCGTCTCTTCGCCGCCACCGCGCGGCGCGACGCGTCGGAGGCGTATGCCGTCCTGGTGGGTGCGCTGCCCGCAAACGAGTCCCTCGGGTTGCTTCCCGTCGAGGTACTCATTTGCCCGGGTGCGGCGGCCGCCTGACGAGCACGAGCGAAATCGAGACTCCCCGGCCCCCGCACCCGAGCAACGGTGCGGGGGCTTTGGTTTATCACCCCACCCCATGCCCCAAGACCGACCGCCCAGCATCCACCGTCCTATCTTGACCTGCCGCGAGGAGGCCAGACCATGACAGATCCCAGCATCAACGCCCTGGCACAAACTGCGTCCCTCGGGACTCAGACCATGACCGGTTCCCAGATCATCTGGGCGGCCCTGGTACGCGAGGGTGTGCGGATCGTCTTCGGCTACCCCGGCGGCGCGATCATGCCGGCCTACGACGCCTTGCCGCAGTTCCCCGAGCTCCGCCACGTGCTCACTCGTCACGAGCAGGGGGCGGCACACATGGCCGATGGGTACGCACGCGCCTCGGGCAAGGTCGGGGTCGCCGTGGCCACCTCTGGCCCCGGGGCCACGAACCTCGTCACCGGGATCGCCAACGCGATGCTGGACTCGATCCCGGTCGTGTTCATCACGGGTCAGGTCGGGTCGCGGCTGCTCGGTACCGACGCGTTTCAGGAGGTGGACATAACCGGCGTCACGCTCCCGATCACCAAGCACAACTTCCTGGTGACCCGCGCCGAGGACATCGCACCCGCGATCCACAAGGCGTTCTACATCGCGCGCTCGGGGCGCCCTGGTCCGGTCGTCGTCGACATCACCAAGGACGCGCAACAAAAGAGCGCATCGGTCACCTGGAACGACGCGCCCGTGCGGTTGCCCGGGTATCGCCCGGAGTACCACCCGCGAGACGAGGACTACGCGCTCGCGCTAGCGATGATCCGTGAGGCGAGGCAACCGATCATCTTCTGCGGGCACGGAGTGGTCGAGGCGAACGCCACCGGTACGCTCATCGACTTCGTCAAGAAGACCGACATTCCGGTGGCGGAGACCCTACTCGGCCTCGGCGGCTTCCCCGCCACCGACAGCCACAGTCTCGGCATGATGGGGATGCACGGCGAGGAGTGGGTGAATACCGCGATCCAGGACGCAGATCTGATCATCGCGCTCGGGATGCGCTTCGATGACCGAGTCACCGGCAACCTCCAGACCTACGCCGCCAAGGCGAAGAAGATCCACGTCGAGTTGGATCCCGCGGAGGTCAACAAGATCGTCAAGGTCGATTTGGCCTTGATCGGTGACGCCCGCGAGATCCTCGCGCACCTGCTGCCGGACGTGCCCCGCCAGAAGCTCCCCGACTGGTGGGCGCAGATCGACAGGAACCGGGGTGCCGCCGCGGTCCGAGACATCATCGAGCTGCCGGATGCCGGCCGGCTCCACGCGGCGCACGTGATCCACGATCTGTGGCGTCTCACCGAAGGCAAGGCCCTGGTGGTGACGGACGTTGGACAGCACCAGATGTGGGAGGCACAGTACTACAAGCACGACCACGCCCGAAGGCTGCTCACGTCGGGTGGACTCGGCACGATGGGCTTCGCGCTGCCGGCCGCCATTGGCGCCAAGCTCGCCTGTCCTGACGAGGAGGTGTGGGCCATCGTGGGAGACGGCGGGATTCAAATGACCCAAGCCGAGCTGCAGACGGCTCGCCAAGACTCGGTGAAGATCAACGTGGCGATCATCAACAACGGCTTCCTGGGCATGGTGCGCCAGTGGCAGGAGTTTTTCCACGAAGGCCGCTACGTCTGCACGCCCATCACGAGCCCGGACTACGTCAGGTTGGCCGAAGCACACGGCCTGCTAGGCCTACGGGTGACCCGCCGCGACGAGGTCGCTGCGGCCGTCGCCGCGGCGCGAGCGAGCCCCGTGGCGACCGTGATCGATTTCCGCGTGGAACAGGAGGACAGTGTGTACCCGATGGTGGCGACCGGTTCCGATCTCGCGGACATGATCCTCCGACCGCTCGCGTTCGATGGCGAAGGCACACCCGCTCCAACCAGCCAGCACAACCCGATCTACCAGACCGGAAAGGACCGATCATGATCTCCGGAGACGGAACCAACGGTAGCGGAACGAGCAACGGTCGCCCGCTGCGCACGTTCGTCGCCTACGTCGAGGACCAGCCGGGCGTCCTGAATCGGATCGCGTCGCTGTTCCGCCGCCGTGGCTACAACATCGCCTCGCTGAACGTCGGCCGCACTCACGAGCCGGGGACCTCCCGTCTGACGATGGTCGTCGAAGCGGACGAGACCACGGCGTGCCTCCTCGAGGCGAACCTCTACAAGCTGGTCAACGTGATCAGCGTCGACGACATCACCAATCTCGCCACCGTCGTCCGCGATCTCGCCCTGGTCAAGGTGCGAGCCGTTGGAAACGACCGCGCCGACGTGCTCCAGATCGGCGAGTTGTTCCGGGCCCGGGTCGTCGACGTCAGTGATGAGACGATGACCTTCGAGATGACCGGTACGCAGGACAAGATCGTGGACCTACTGGCGCGCCTCCGGCCGTTTGGCATCGTCGAAATGGTCCAGACCGGCGCCATCGCGATGACCCGCGGGGCCGAGAGCCGCGCGTCGTCCGTCGCCCACCGACCGAGTATCCTGCCCCCCCCACCGTGAACGTCGGCGGCGGCGTGCCGCCCGGCGCGCCGCACGCGCGCGTCCCGTCACCCGACGGGCCTCAGCTGGAGAATAGCGAAATGAGCACCGAATCCATACCACGTCCCCCCGAGCAGTATGTCCGCATGTTCGACACGACGCTCCGTGACGGCGAGCAATCGCCGGGCGCGACCCTCACGTCGGAGGAGAAGCTCGAGGTGGCGCTGGTTCTTTCGCGGCTGGGTGTCGACGCGATCGAAGCCGGCTTCCCCGCCGCATCGGACGATGACCTTTTCGCGGTCCAGACCATCGCCGAGAAGGTCGGGGTCACCCCGGTCGAGGGCCGACCGAACCACCACCCACCGATCATCTGCGGCCTGGCTCGCGCCCGCGAAGCGGATATCCAGCGCGCATGGGAGGGCGTCCGTCCGGCGCGCTTTCCGCGCGTTCACACGTTCATCGCGACATCGCCAATCCACCGTGAACATAAGCTCCGAATGTCCCGGGAGCAGGTGCTGGCGAAGACGCGCGACATGGTGAGCTTCGCACGGAGCTTGTGCCCCGACATCGAGTTCAGCCCCGAAGACGCCGGGCGCACTGAGCCCGAATTTCTGTACGAGGTGCTCGCCGTCGCCATCGAATGCGGCGCCACGACCTTGAACATCCCCGACACCGTCGGCTACACGATGCCGCACGAGTTCGGGGCCCTCATCGCCGGTATCAAGGAGAACGTTCCCGGCATCGATCGAGCCATCATCTCCACCCATTGCCACAATGACCTGGGCCTCGCGACGGCGAACACGCTCGCGGGGATCGTCGCGGGCGCACGCCAGGCAGAGGTGACGATCAACGGGATCGGCGAACGCGCGGGCAACTGCGCGCTCGAGGAGCTCGTGATGGCGTTGCAGACGCGCCGCGTCGTCCTCGGTCTGGAGTCCGGGATCGATACCACCCAGCTGATGCGGTCGAGCAAGCTGGTCAGCATGAGGACCGGAATCGTCGTCCAACCCAACAAGGCAATCGTCGGTGCGAACGCCTTCGCCCACGAGTCGGGCATCCATCAGGATGGAATGCTCAAGCACCAGGAGACGTATGAGATCATGCGCCCGGAGATGGTCGGCGCGGTGCGTACGCGCCTCGTCATGGGCAAACACTCCGGGCGCCATGCGTTCGCCGTTCGCCTGCGTGAGCTCGGTCACGTCCTCGACGAGCTGGCGCTGGAGAAGGCCTTCAACCGGTTCAAGACGCTGGCCGACAAGAAGAAGTCGATCACGGACGCAGACCTCGAGGCGCTGGCCGAGGCGGAGGCCGAGGGCCGTGAGGAGTACTTCGCGTTGGAGGCCTTGAAGGTGGCCTGCGGCAGCAAAGGACCGGCGACGGCCCTGGTGTGCCTGAAGGGCCCCGACGGCGTGGTGACCCACGAGGGCGCGGGGACCGGGCCAGTCGACGCCGTGTTCAAGGCGATCGACGCCCTGGTGCAGGCTCCGAGCGAGCTACTGGAGTACACGGTGCACGCGGTGACCGAGGGCATCGATGCGCTAGGCCAGGTCAGCGTGCGGGTCGCCGCCCAGAGCGAGGGCTCCAAGATCAACCCCCAGTACGAGCACACGCAGCCGCGGATCTTCCACGGCCACGGCGCGGAGACCGACATCATCGCCGCCAGCGCCAAGGCCTACGTGGCGGCGCTCAATCGCCTGCTCGCGGCGCTCCAGCCCGAGCACCGGCGGCGCATGCGGAGCGTCCCCCCTTCCGCCTCGGCCTCCAATACGACGTCCTAGCCGACCACCATCGGTGAGCGCCGCGCAGCGATCCGGCCGGCGCTCACCGCCGTTCGCAGCCCTTCGCCAACGGTTGGCAACCAACAGCTCTTCTCGGACAACATCGCCATGGCCCGCATCGCCGAAACCACCGCCTCGACCCACGTATCCATCTACGACACGACATTGCGCGACGGCACGCAGGGCGAGGGTGTGTCGATCACGGCACGGGACAAGATCCGCATTGCGAAGCGCCTCGACGAGCTGGGGGTCGATTTCATCGAGGGCGGATGGCCAGGCTCGAACCCGAAGGACGCGGAGTTCTTCCAGCGGGCGCGCGAAACCGAGTGGCGTCACGCGGTGATCACGGCCTTCGGCGCGACGCGGCGTGCCAAACTGGACCCCGAGGCCGACGGGAGCGTCCGTGCCCTGCTCGACTCTGGAGCCGCCGTCTGCACCATCTTCGGCAAGTCATGGACACTCCACGTCGAGGAGGTGCTGCGGATCCGCCTCGACGAGAACCTGCGTATGATCGAGGAGACGGTCGCGTACCTGACGCAGAACGGGCGCCGCGTGATCTACGACGCTGAACACTTCTTCGACGGCTACACCGCTGACGCCGGTTACGCCATCGAGACGCTGCGCGCCGCCCAGCGTGGCGGCGCCGAGGTGTTGGTGCTGTGCGATACGAACGGGGGCAGCCTGCCGTGGCAGGTGGAGGCCGCGGTGAGCGAGGTCGGGCGTGCTCTCGAACATCCGCTCGGTATCCACACCCACAACGACACGGACTGCGCCGTCGCCAACAGCCTGGCAGCAGTACGCGCTGGCGCGCGCCACGTCCAGGGAACCGTCAACGGGCTCGGCGAGCGCTGTGGCAACGCCAATCTCAGCGTGGTGATCCCGAACCTCGAGTTGAAGCTTGGGCTTCGGTGCCTCCCGGAGGGTCGACTGGTCGAGATCGGCGAGACCTCCCGCTTCGTGGCGGAGGTGACGAACCACACCCTCGACGAGCGTATGGCCTACGTCGGTCGGAGCGCGTTCGCGCACAAGGCGGGCGTACATGTGTCAGCGATGCGACGCCACGGCGCGAGCTACCAACACGTCGACCCCGCGGTGGTCGGAAACACCATGCGCGTCCTCGTCAGCGAGCTGTCCGGGCGCGCCAACGTCCTCAGCAAGGCCGAGGAGCTCGGCGAGGCGCTGGCAGAAGGGGTCGAGGACGCAGCCGTGCGAGCCATCAAGGAGGCGGAATCCCGGGGCATGTCCTACGAGGGAGCGGAGGCGAGCGTCGCCCTCTTGCTCCGGCGCCGGCAACCGGATCACCAAACGCTCTTCGAGATCCTGGACTACAAGGCGGAGGTCGGCCGCCGGCAGGGAACCGACACCTTCGCCGAGGCCACGGTCAAGCTTCGTGCCGGGCAGGACGTGATGCACACGGTCGCGGAGGGCAACGGACCAGTGGCTGCCCTCGACGCCGCGTTGCGCAAGGCGCTCACCCCACTTTTCCCCGCGCTCGAGCACATCCACCTCACGGACTACAAGGTCCGCATCCTCGACAGCACGGGCGGCACGGAGGCGGTGACGCGCGTGCTCATCGACTTCTCCGATCTACACGGATCGTGGAGCACCGTCGGTGCATCACCGAACATCATCGAGGCCTCGCTGGACGCCGTCGTCGACGGCATCGAGTGGGGCCTACTGAAGACCGGGGAGAGTCGGGTAGAGCTCGACCCGACCGATGTGTTGGTTCGATCGGTGCGTGGCCGTCCGTCGGACCCCCCTCCTCCCCCATCTCGCAGCCACACACCGGACAAGCAATGAAAGCCACCATCGTCCTCCTACCGGGTGACGGCATCGGTCCCGAGATCGTCGCCGAGGCACAGAGGGTCCTCGAACGCGTCGGCGAGCTCTTCGGTCACGAGTTCACCTTCGACTCGCACCTCGTAGGTGGCGCGTCCATTGATGCCTGCGGTGTGCCGGTGACAGAGAGAACCATGACCGCCTGCCGAAGCGCAGATGCGATCCTGCTCGGTGCCGTCGGCGGCCCCCAATGGGACGACCCGGCGGCAACCGTCCGCCCCGAGCAGGGACTGTTCGCTCTGCGCGAACGCCTCGGCCTCTACGCCAACATCCGCCCGGTGCGTGCCTTCGACGAACTGGGTGAACGTGCCTCACCCCTGCGCCCGGAGCGGGCAGCCGGGGTGGACATCGTGATGGTGCGAGAGCTCACGGGCGGGCTCTACTTTGGCACGCCGCGATTCCGCGAGGTGGTGGACGGCGAGCGCCGCGCCGTCGACACGATGGTATACACCGAGCTCGAGATCCGACGAGTCGTTCGCCGCGCGTTCGAGATCGCTCGGAGCCGACGTCGTCGACTCACCTCCGTCGACAAGGCCAACGTGCTCGAATGCTCTAGACTGTGGCGTCAGGTCGTCCGTGAGGTGGCCGATGGGTACCCCGACGTGAAGGTCGAGCACCAGCTGGTGGACTCCTGCGCGATGCGACTCGTGACCAGCCCCGCGAGCTTCGACGTGATCGTCACCGAGAACCTGTTCGGCGACATCCTGTCCGACGAAGCGGCGGTGGTAACGGGTTCGCTCGGGATGCTGCCGAGCGCGTCCCTCGGGGACGGCCGGTGCGGCCTATACGAGCCCATCCACGGATCAGCGCCCGACATCGCGGGACGTGGCATCGCCAACCCGCTGGGCACCATCCTCAGCGCGGCGCTTCTGCTTGAGGAGAGCCTCGGGCTCCGAAAAGAGGCCGCTGCGGTCGAACGTGCCGTGCTTCGGGCCCTCGCCAGCGGAGCCCGCACGGCGGATCTCGGTGGAGGCAGAGACGCACTGACGACCCGGGCGATGGGTGAGGCCGTGCTCGGCCGCCTGGAGCGACCGTCGCGGCTCGCCGGGGCACCCCCGGAAGCAGCCCGAGGATAGCCGGGCGGCTCGCTCGGGCATTCGCACGCGATTCGCCCCAAGCGTCAGCAGCCAGACGGGAAGCCACCCAGGCTTTCGACGATCTCGGCGAAGCTCTGCTATCCTGAAGCCTCCCCATGGCTGCGACGCGCAAGCGCACCGAAATCGCTGGCACGGCTCCGGAGGCTCGTCCGGACGCCGCGGAGCTCGAGTGGGGCCTCGACGACGAGGAGAACGTCCCGACACCGGTGCCCCCCGCGCGCAGGACCTCGCCGGGCTCGGAGAAAGCTCGGTTCGTGGTCGACCCCCAGCCCAGGACCCGCGAAACCACCGGGCTCGAGCTGGCGGAGATTGACGACCAGCGCCAGGCCGCCGACTCGATCAACGACGAGCTCGAGGTCTCCATCCCGACGGCCTGGTCTCCTGGTCGTTCCGCCCCCGCCCTGCCCAGAACACCCCTGCCCGGCCCTGCGTCGACACCGACCCCGGCCGTCGGGGACGAGATCGGAGAGGAGCTCGATCTCGCGCGAGCCAGCGAGGCGCCATCCGTACCCGCGATCCACGCTCCGGTAGATTTCGGCTCTGTGCCTCCTCCCGGCCTGGGGATCCCACCGGTGCCGAGCTTCGACGCCCGGCCACCGAGCGTGAGGGGAGCGGGAGAGGAATTCGGGTTCGATGCCAAGTCGAAACCCCCAGCGCAGATGGGGGCTGAAGAGTCGGCTGGCGTCCCCATGGCGGGCTCGTCGTCGACTTCCGCGAGGTCGCTCGCCAACTCGCCTGCCGCTGCCCCGGCGGCAGTTGCGGAGCAGCCGCTCCCCGAGATCGACCGCGAGCTTGTCCGGATCGGTCGTGGGGACACAGCAGCCGCCTTCGAGCTGGACCAGCGGGCGCACCCCGCCCACCTCGACCTTGGCGCTGATCTCGAGGTGGATCCGCATGCCTTGGTCGACGCAAGCCGCTCGCGACGTTCGGCGGCCCACCCAGGCGAGCCCGAGCCGGCCGAACCTGTCGCGCCGCGAGCGCTCGGGACGCCAACCGCCACCACCACCTCTGCTGCTGGCAGCTCCGCACCACGACCCGGGGCGGTTCCCTTCGTGCAACCGCCGCCGGTCCCCGTCATCCATCACACACCAGTGCCGGACGTGCCCGAGCTCGATCTCTCCGCGGTGAATCGGTCCTCACAGCCTCCGGGCGGCACCCGACCCACCGCGAGCGCCCGACCACCCAACGGTGGCCCGAGTCCGCAACAACCGTCTCGGGCCCCGGGGGCCGCACCGCGACCGTCGTTCCGATCCCCGGCCGCCGTGACGCCAACCGTCAGCAATCCCCCGAGAGGGCAGAGCGCGGCTCCTCCCAGCAACGCCGCAGCCAGGGTGAGCAACCGGCCGCAGTCGGCCACATCCATCGCACCTGGCGCAGCCAGAGCGAAGGCGTCCGGGGTGCTGGCGGTCGGGATGTGGCAGGATACGCAGGGCAGCGAGGGTAGCGGCGGCCCCCGCGAATACACGTTCGAGCCGAGCGGCGATACCGACGTCCCGCTGGAGATCGAGGGCCCGAGCCGTCCGTCGGCCGCCGCACCACAGCGGAGCCTCGGTCCTCCGCCCCCGCCAACCTCGTTCGACATGGACTTCGACGAGTTCGCAGACGACGCGGTCGCCGCGTCGCTCGAGGTCGCAGCGACGTCGCGGTGTGCGGCGAACGCCGGAGCAGACGGGAAGCCGTTGCCCAGGGGCCGAACCCCCAACATCACGACGATCGTGGTCCCCCCCGACCAGGTCCAGCGCGTCGCCGCCTACCCACCGCCCCCCCCCAACAGCCTCGTCGGCCCGCTCTACACCCTCCGGGTCTTTGTCCGGCGCCTCGCGCTGGAAAGGGAGGTCCGCGCCACTCGCGCTGCGCTCGCTCATGCCGAACGCGATCGCGACACGGCGCTGGCCAACGTGTTCATGACCCACCGCGAACAGCTCCGTAGCGTGGAGCAGCTGTCGTCGGAACTAGACGCCGTCCGCGGCACGGCCATGGAGGCAAGGGGACAAGGCGATGATTTGGCGCACCTTAGCACCGAATACCAGCAGCGACAGCGCGAGCTCTCCACTCGGGCAACCGACGCCGAGCGAGTCATCGCAGCACATCGCCAGGTGGAGGCGGCTCGGGGCGAGGTCTATCGCCAGCGGCAGGCGGACTTCAACCGAGCGGCGGGGAAGTTCCGCCGCCTCCAGATCGAACACCGCAACGCCGTAACCGCGGAGGCGACGGGCGCCAGTATGAGGCCAGGGGGGCAGAGTGGACCGGAAGCGGCGAAGGTCGAGGCACAACTCACCGCGCTCTATCCCCAGGCGAAGCGTCTCCAGTCGGTGATGGAGGAAGCGCGGCGGGAGCTCACGGCGGCGGAGGATGCGACGCGAGAGGCCGAGGGGCGCTTCAAGGTGATCGAGGCCGAGCGCAAGGCGGTGGACCTTTGGTACGCGCGACAGACGAGCAAGGTCGGCGCGAACCTCGCCAACGCCGAGGTCGCCTACCTGACGGCCCGCGCAGACGTGGTGCGGGCAGCGCTCTCGGTGGGCGCGGCCAAGCTCGATGGGCGGACGCTCGACCTCATTCGCGAGCACGACCACCGAGTGTATGACCACGCATTCGCGCACCGGCGATCCCTGCTCGCTCGCGACTCGTTCGACGCATTCCAGTACCGGCAGGGTCTCTTGACGGGCGGAGTGCTCACGGTCGCAGCCGTCCTCAGCGGCCTCGCGTGGGTGCTGTTCGGCTAGCTCGGGGTACGGCGCGTCGGCGCCCTAACGGGCGCCCCCCGGGGTGGCGCGCGGAGGCGTTCTCCCCACGCCGCCGCTGGCGCCCGCGCCCCAAGCCGGGGCTCCGATCGCCTGCTGGGTCGAGGGCATGGTCGTGATTGCCGCTCCACCATCGCCGAAGTCCCGGAGCCACCAGGAAGGCACTTGCGCAGATACTTAACCTTGGTTAATAATATCCCCATATCAACAATGCGCCCGAACCGGCCCGCCATCCACGAGGCCATCTCGACCCTGATCCGCCTCACCGAGGCGTTTCGGCGGCGGCGCGGGCAGTTGGCCCGGGGTGCCGGCATCACCGAGCACCAATGGGCAGTGCTCGAGGAGATCTCCACGGAGCATTTCATGCCAAGCATGTTCGCGCGAGAGAACTCGAGCTCCCCGGCAGCGGTTTCCAAGGTCATCCGTCAGCTCGTCGAGAAGGGTCTGGTGAAGGTCTCGCTCTCGAAGAGCGACGGTCGGCAACGCAGCTACGGCCTGACCGCGCACGGCCGCCGCGCAATGGCGGAGCTACGCGAGGCGAGGCAGTCCGCCATCGCGAACGTTTGGCTCGCCCTCGACCACCGCGATGTGAGCGAGTTCGTCCGCGTCGGCCGCGAACTCACAGCGCGTCTCGAGCAGTACGCGCAAGAGACAGACAAGGAGTGACGGCATCATGGGAAGGACGCTTTACCAGAAGGTCTTCGAGCGCCACACGGTGCAGGAGCTGCCCTCCGGGCAGTACCAGCTCTTGATGGGGCTCCACCTCATCCACGAAGTAACGTCTCCTCAGGCGTTCAGCATGATCGAGGAGCGAGGGCTCTCGGTGATGTTCCCCGAGCGCACGTTCGCCACGGTGGACCACATCGTCCCCACCACGTCCCAGCTCCGCCCCTACGCTGACTCGCTCGCAGAGCAGATGATGGCCGCGCTCGAGCGCAACACCCGGCGGCACGGCGTGCGGCTGTTCGCGCCGGAGACTGGGGATCAGGGGATCGTCCACGTCGTGGGGCCCGAGAAGGGCCTCACCCAACCGGGCATGACGATCTGCTGCGGTGACTCGCACACCGCGACGCATGGGGCGTTCGGCGCCATCGCCTTCGGGATCGGCACCTCCCAGGTGCGCGACGTGCTCGCGACCCAGACGCTCAGCATGAGCAAGCTGAGGGTGCGCCGGATCGAGGTCCACGGGCGGCTGCGACCGGGCGTCTACGCCAAGGACGTGATCCTCCATATCATCGGACTGCTCGGGGTGAAGGGCGGCGTCGGCTACGCCTACGAGTACGCGGGCGACGTCTTCGACCGGATGACGATGGACGAACGGATGACCGTCTGCAACATGAGTATCGAGGGGGGGGCGCGAGTGGGCTACGTGAACCCTGACCGCACGACCTACGAGTACCTCCGCGGCCGCGAGCACGCCCCGAAGAGAGCGGCGTGGGACGAAGCACTGGCATACTGGGAGTCGATCCGAAGCGATGCCGACGCCGTCTACGACGATTTGGTCCGGATCGCGGCAGAGGACGTCGAGCCGATGGTCACCTGGGGGATCACCCCGGGCCAATCGACGAGCATCTCGGGACAGATCCCCACCGTGGAGTCGTTCGCGGAGGCGGACCGGGATTCGGTCCGCGAGGCCTACGAGTACATGGGTGTCTCGCCGGGACAGCCGATCACCGGCACGCGCATCGACGTCGCCTTCATCGGTTCCTGCACCAACGGCCGCCTCAGCGATTTCGAGGCCGTGATCGAGCTCATCCGGGGACGCGGATTCAGGGTCAGGGAACACGTACAGGCACTCGTGGTGCCCGGCTCCCAGGAGGTCAAGCGAGCCATGATCGAACGTGGCTACGATCGCATCTTCACCGAGGCCGGGTTCGAGTTCCGCGAGGCGGGCTGTTCGATGTGCCTGGCGATGAACCCCGACAAGCTCCAAGGCCGCCAGGTGAGCGCCTCCGCTTCAAACCGCAATTTCAAGGGGCGGCAGGGGTCGCCGACCGGTCGCACGCTCTTGATGAGCCCGGTCATGGTGGCCGCTGCCGCGTTCGCCGGCGAGGTGACCGACGCCCGGCAGCTCTTCGGGCTGCCCAACGCATGAGCATCGAGGAGGACGACCATGAACGATTCGAAGCGCATCGTGATCCAGGGCCGTGCCGTCCCCTTGAGGGGCAACGACATCGACACCGATCGCATCATTCCCGCCCGCTACCTCCGAACCGTGACCTTCGACGGCCTCGGCGAGCACGTCTTCGAAGACGACCGCGCCGCGGTCACGGCGCGCGGTGAGCGGCACCCCTTCGACGATCCTCGCTATCGGGGCGCGCGAGTGCTCCTCGTGAACCAGAACTTCGGCTGTGGCTCTTCTCGCGAGCACGCACCGCAGGCGATAGTGCGTTGGGGCGTCGAGGTGATCATCGGGGAGAGCTTCGCGGAGATCTTTTTTGGGAACTGCATCGCCCTCGGCGTCCCCTGCCCCACCGTACCCGGTGGTGTCATCGCCGAGCTCATGAGCGCGGTCGAGCACGATGCGAGCACCGAGATCGCGGTGGATCTCGAGCATCGGCGGGTCATCGCCGGACCACGGACGTACCCCCTGGAGATCCCCGACGGCCCGCGCAACCAGTTCCTCAACGGCCGCTGGGACACGACCGGGGAGCTACTGGCAGCCGCTGACGCCATCCGGGCCACGGCAGCGAACCTCCCATACTTTCGCGGTTTTTCGTGAGTATTCCGCCGACAGCACCGATCAGGTTACCAGCAGCAACGGCAGCGCGGGAAACGCGTCTGTGCGGGGCAAGGACGCGCTTCCAGCGCTGCTGTGGAGAGGTCTGCTGCCGGTTCGGTGCTCTAGGTGGTTGATTTGACGCAGCAATCAACCTGATTGCTGCTCTCGGCACGCCGGCAGTGATCGCCGCGCGCGGGGCCGAATTCCGCGGGGTATCGGCACGGATCGGGACCGATTCCGCGGGACCGGGGTGGAGACCCCTCTCCGCGACGTCCCCCGACACTGCAAAGATTGCGTGGGATTGCGCCAGCAAACGCCGAAAAAGTACCGGGGCTCGCCCACACCGAGGCGATCCCCGCGCTATTCTCCAGGTATCTGGCCTGACGAAACGGACCGGCGGTAGCCCGTTCTCGGACCCGCTCGCGCCGTACGGAGGATCTGCTCCCCATGAACCTGCTTTCTCGGCTCGGTCCCACCGCCACCTTGGCCCTCCTTGTCGGCGCTTGCGAGAGCGGCGACTCGGGTTGCCCCACTGGGTGGGGCCTATGCTCCACCACGGGTCAGTGCGTGCCCTCGGCTGCGCAATGTCCAGGGGCCCCGGTTGGTTGCCCGGACGGACAGACGGATTGTGGCGGAGTCTGCGTGGACACGCAGGGTAGCTCCGCGAACTGCGGGGTCTGCGGGAATGCTTGCCCGAGCGGCACCGTGTGCTCGGCCGGGAGCTGCACGGCGGACGGCTGCGGTGATGGGCTCACGCAATGTGGTGCCGACTGTGTCAACACGCAGATCCACAACAGTCATTGCGGTGGTTGCGACCAGCCCTGCACGGGCAACTGGCTCTGCGCGAACGGTAGCTGTTCGGCCTGCGTCACCGGACTCACCCTCTGCAGCGGGGAGTGCGTCAGCCTCGCCTCCGACGCGGGCCACTGCGGCTCCTGCGACAACGCCTGTACCGCGAACGCGATCTGCGCGGCGGGGGTCTGCACCGTCCCCGAGACGCCCGTGACCGAGTGCGAGGACCACCAGTACCTGTGCGACGACGTCTGCGTGAACCACTCGAGCATCAACTGCGGGGCTTGCGGCGTCGTGTGCGTGGCTGGCCAAGTCTGCACGACCACGGGCTGCGTGGGCAGCACCACGCCGCCGGTGTGCGACCCCACGGACAACCCGACGACGGAGCTCTGCGACGTCTTCGCCCGCACTGGAGTTTGCTGCACCGAGTACCTCGTGCAGAACAACATCTGGAACGAGCAGGCAGCGAGCCAAGACCTCTGCATCTCGGTCACGGGCACAAGCTTCACCGTCACCACCTCCGGGCTCAGCGTGGGCACGTCGGGCGCCCCGGCCGCCTATCCATCCATCGTGAAGGGTTGCCACCAGAACGCCTGCTCGACCTCGGCCACCTCGAACCTGCCGCTCCAGGTGAGCGCGATCCAGAGCGCCACCTCGAGCTGGACCTTCTCCGGCGGAAACGGCAACTATAACGTCTCCTACGACCTCTGGGTCATGCCGGGCAGCAACGCATCCTATGACGAGTTCGACGGCCTCGAGCTCATGATCTGGCTCGACTACAACGGCGTGCAGCCGTTTGGCAACCAGCAGGGCACGGTCAACATCGGCGGTGCGAGCTACGCGGTGTGGATCGGCGCGATCGGCTGGAATTACGTCGCATACGTGCGTCAGGGCAGCGTGTCGAGCGTTTCGAACCTCGACCTGAAGGCCTTCATCGATGACGCGGTCAGCCGGGGCAAGGCGCAGAACAGCTGGTACTTGAAGGCCATCGAGGCCGGCTTCGAGATCTGGAGCGGCGGCCAAGGCATGAAGACCTCCTCCTTCAGCGCGACGGTCGAGTGACGCTGATCTATTGGATCTGAGGATCCGCGCGTCACGCGGGGATCCTCGGCAGCGCGGTGGATCGGCGCCAGAGGCGCCCGCCGCTCATCCAGCAGCGAGGAGGGGGAGGCCACGTGTCGCGGCCGACGTGGAGGAGGGGGCTCGCCTCCCCCGCCGAGAAGAAACCTAGCGCGGGCGCAATCCGCCGCCGTGCTTGGGTTGCGGGCCTGTCCCGCGCCAGGCCCGAAGGGACTTCGGTCCCGAAGGCAGGTGCGGCCGACGTCGCTCAAGCCGATGCCCGGCTGATCTCCTGAACCCAAACGGCGACGGCGGCCACGTGGGCAGCGGCGTCGATCTCGTGCATGAGCTCGTGATACCGATCGGGGTGGACGACGAGCTCGGCCCGAGGCATGAGCGCGCAGGCGCGGCGCGTCACCTCGAGGTCGGCGATGCGGTCGTCACCTGCCGCCCAGCAGCGCACGGGGAGGCCGAGCGCCGGGGCCCGCCCGAGGAGGCTCCGCTGCGCATTCGCCACCTCGACGAACCAACGCGCGGTGGCGACGCGAGACAGCAGGGAGTCGGCCCGGTTCCGCTCCACCATCTCCTGGTCGTGAGTCAACGCCTCGGCGGGGATCCGGGAGGGCAGCGTGAAATCGGGCGCGATACCGGACAGCAGACGGGCGAACACCCGCTTGTAGGCGGGCACGGGCAGCGACAAGGCAAAGAACGGCGACGTCCAGACGAGCGCCCGACAGCGTGCCGGCGCGCGGAGGGCGAAATGCGCGGTCACCAGCGCCCCCATGCTGTGTCCGATCAGCACTGGCGCGCCGAGCGCGGCCCAGGTGGGTTCGGTCGCGAGGGCGTCGAGGACGGCGCCGACATCATCAAGGTAGTCGGCGAAGCTGCGGATCGCGCCCCGGACGCCACCGCTCCGGCCGTGCCCCCGGAGATCGAGGCTGCCCACGGCGAGTCCGGCCCGACACCACGCATCCACGGCGTGGTCGTAGCGTCCTCGATGGTCGCCGTAGCCGTGGACGAGGAACACGCCAGCGACCGGGGCGATCACTGGCGTGTCGAGGGTGTAGTAGAGCTCGGGAGCGCCGGGGCGAACCAGCGTGCGCCGTGCCCTGACGCCCGCGGTCATCTCACCGTCACTGAGAGGGTCGAACCGCTTGGCGTCGTGATCTTCTTCTGCTCGCCCTTGGTGACCTCGACGGCGGCGTGGGCCGTGACGGAGACGCCGTCCCGATCCACATCGACCTCGAACGGAGTGCCCTGCGCCACCGCGGTGAACACGACCCGGCCGACGTGCGCCGGCAGCTCCGGGGCGACGGTGACTTCGGCGCCGACCACGGACAGCCCCGCCCACTTGGTCACCACCACGTCGGTCGCCGGGAGGTGCGCCGCGATCCATGCCTTGACGGGCGCTTCGTCCCAGGCGCTGCGGCTCCCCGCGGGGACGCCCCCGATGACCCGAGCGGCCAGGGACGACGCGAGCTGGGCCTCCCGCGAGGTCGCCGCGGCCAGGCGATGGAAGGTCTCCAGGCGGACCATCCGCTGCGCGACTCGGTCGCCCTCGATCCCCACGTCGACCCGATCCCAGAGGGTGTGCGAGACGGCCTGGTGGAGGAGGAAGGCATCGTCGAACCAGTCGGCGCCCTTGGCCGCGTCTTTGGCGGCCGCAACGAAGCAGGGCACGTCTTGGTCCGTGGAGGCATAGATGCCGGCGATCTTCTCGAGCGTGACCGTTCGACCCGCCTCGGCCTCGACCTCGAACACCTGGTAGGCCTGAGCAGTCGCCGTCTCGACGCGGGGCTCGAGCTCGACGACCATCCCGTTCTCGTATAGGCGATGGCGAACGGCAGCGGCGACGCCCACCGGCCGGTCACCCGCCGTCTGCAGCTGGACGAACACGCCGCCTGGCGTCGCGCCCTGCACCACTGGCGCCGCCGAACCCACGGTCCCATCGATCCCCGACCGGATGGCGATGTTGCCGGAGTAGTTGAGCGGCGTCACCGCGAGCTCGAGTGCACCCACGTGAGGCTCGGCCGCGCTGGCGAAACGCCGGCTGTCGAGGCGAGTGAGCCGTCCCGCCTTGTCCCGCACGACCATGGTGCGCGAGAGGACCCCGTCCAACATGTCAAGCTTCTGGCAGTAGCTCACGATCCGCATCTTGAACGGGGAGACGTACTCACCCCGGCCGATCCTGAGCTCGCAGCGCGTCCAGTCGAGGACCGCGCCGGCGCCCGCCGGTGCCACCTGGGTGCCCGGCGCGTGCACCTCATCGCGCCGCGCGAACTCGCTGGCGCCACCCACGCCGAGGTAGCCGTTGCCCACGGTGGTGAGCGCCGATCGCACCTTCTCCTCCGCCGGCTCGTAGTCGTCGAAGCGGAGCGTCCAGGCGTCGGCGGGTATCCCGGTCTCAAACCAGTCGAACACGTCGTCAACGGAGATGTCGCCGAGGTCGGTCACCACCACGTCGGCCCCGACCTTGGTGAGCTCGAGGCCGTCGATGTCGCGAGCGATGCCGAGCACCATCCCGAAATTGCCGCGATAGCCGGCGGTGACCCCCGAGATCGCGTCCTCGACCATCATGGTCTCGCCGGGCGTGAAACCGAGGTTCTTGGCGGCAACCACGAAGATGTCGGGGTCGGGCTTGCCGCTGAGACCGAGCTCGGCAGACACGACCCCGCACACGCGGGTCTCGAACAGATCCTCGAGGTTGGCCTTCCGCAGCACAAGCTGCGTGTTCTTGCTGCTCGACGCGACCCCCACGCGAATACCGCGGGCCTTGAGCTCGCGGATGAAGTTGACGCTCGAGGGAAAGACGTGCGCGCCCTTCTCCTTGAGGACCGCCTGGAACGAGACGTTCTTGCGGTTGCCGAGACCACACACGGTCTCGAGGTCGGCCGAGTCGTCGGGCGTCCCGTACTCGATGGTGATGCCACGCGACGCGAGGAAATCGTTGACCCCCTTGTAGCGGGGCTTCCCGTCGACCCATTTGAGGTAGTCCTCGCCGGTAAACTCCGCGAACGGCTCTTTGCGCGCCTCGGCGCGACGCTTGAGAAACTCGTCAAACATCACCTTCCAGGCAGCCGAGTGGACCTTCGCGGTCTCCGTAACGACGCCGTCGAGGTCGAAGATCGCGCACTTGAAGCTCGCGGGGCGCAGCCGTTGCTCGCGCGTGGCGAGGCGGTTCAGTACCGTCACCAGCACATCCACCTCGGGTACGACGATGGCCCTCGGGCAGGTCTCCCGCACCTGCTTCATCAGCGCCTCGTCCTTGGTGACGAACATCGCCCACACGTCCTGGCTCTTGGCCATGCAGGCCTTCACCAAAGGCAGGTCACCCTTGGTGTCGCCGCACACCAGCGTCGGTCCCTGGTCGAGCCCGAGCGCGAGCTCGCGATCGAGGAAGTAGAGGCCATCGGCCTTGGAGAACTCGCCCTCCGAGGCCCCCTTGAGGATGATCTCGATGTCGAGCTTCATGTCGACGAGGCCGAAATCGGTGCCGGACGGATCCACCTCCTTCATGATCCCGCGAACCACCTCGAGGAAGGCGAGCGACTCGTCCTCGGGGATGGACTTGGAGATGTCCTGGCGGGCGAGCGTGGTCTCGCCGAACTTGAACTGGAGCCCCGAGCCGATGAGGCTGAACTTCTCGTACTCCGGACGAGCCACCAGCGCCGCCAGGCGGCGGTTGAGCTCGTCGAGCTTGGCTTGCTGAGCCGCCTCGATCGGGAAGGTGCGGCGCACCCCCTCCTTGTCGATGAACTCGCGCGCCTTGGAGGCAGCGTAGATGTAGGCCCCGACGGGCATGACGCTCACATCGGCGACCCCGGGATTGAGGAGCGGCGCCGATGTCACCACGGTGGCGCTGTTCGCCCGCGCCCTCGAGAAACGCGTGAGGTAGATCGCGTTGTACGCGCTCTGGATGCTGGAGCGATAGCGCCCGCAGTAGTTGGAGATCGTGCCGTCACGATCGGTAACGAAGTTGTTGAAGTGGATCCCCTCGAGCTCCACCAAGGCATCGACTACACGCCGCTCGAATTGGGCGTGGATCCCACCCAGATAGAGGTCGAACGCGGCCTCGCCCTGCTCGAAGAAGACGATGTCCTTCTTGAGCTCGCTCACCTCATAGTCAATCTCGAGATCGATCGTCTTGACCGCGTCGAGCATCAGCTGCCGGCAACCGTTCACCTCCGGGATCGCCTCCAGACTAGCGAGCGCGCTCTTGAGCTCCGCGAGCCGGTGCGCGTCGACGGTCTTCGAATCGGCGTAGCTTCTGACCATGGCCACGCGGACGTCGCGCGTGTGCTCCATGAGCTCGTAGAATTCCTTCAGTGTTCGCATGGTGGTTCTCTCGTGTTGCGGCCGCGGCCGAAGCGGCAAGGATGGCTGCAATGGCTCCGCGCTCCGGGTGCCTCCCCCGGGGTCCCGCGCGCTCGGCGCAGGGGTAGGGAACGGGGGGCCTCGAGCGCGGCGGAACTTAGCCGATCCGGGGGCGTCGGCACAGCGGAGACTGTAGCCTGGCATGGTCCGAACGCAGGCGCTTGGTACGTCCCAGATCGGAGCCTCGCCGCGCGACCGACACCCGACGTCTCGCCCTCGACTGCCCAAGGAGGTCGAGACGGGAGGGGGCGCGGCGCGGGCAAGCGACGCCAGACAGGGGACTTCGCCGGGTTCCCCGCGGTGACCGCTGGTGGCGCGCTACCTTGGGGCTTGCTGCACGGCTGGCCGGGGTGGTAGAGGGTGCGGCAACGCTTCAGCAACGCTTCGACATCGCGTCGAAAGGGGGCGCTCGAAATGATCACGCTTACGACAACGATCCGTATGGTGCCAGGCGAGAGCCCGGTGGTCGACTCGGACGCTTTCCTGATGGGATCGCCGTGTACGGTAGCCACCGCGGGGTCGGCGGCACTGGCAAACGCCGTCGAGAACGCTCGCCCGATAGAGAACCGGTATCTCTCGGGTCGAGGCAACCTCAGGTTGAAGGGCTGGGAGGTCACGGTAAGAGATGGTGGTCTACACCTTCGCAGCACGGAGACGCGCCGGGATGGCCCGGTCTTCCCACTCGTGGACATCGAACGAGCTCCGATCCCTTCCTGCGTGAGTGATATCGAGCCAGCCGGCACCTACGACGAGTTCGAAAAGGTCGGGGCCAAGGATCGATACCTCGTCCTCCCGCGCGATCTCGCCCCCGCGCTCGAGGCAAGCGGCGTCCGATTCTCCGCAGCGTGCGGGAGCCTGGTCCTGGCAGCGTCACTGCTCATCGCGCCGAGCCCCGCCGCTGCACAGCCCGCCACCCCGACGACTGCGGCACCGGCAACCCCCGCCCCCACCGACTACTCCCAGCTCATCGGTCACGAGGTCGTCGTCACGTGGAACGGCGGTTCGATGACCGGGAGGCTCCTCGCCACCGATCAGACGTCGGCGACCGTGGTCGGTCCCGATGGGCAGACGCGGGTCATCGGGCTCGCTGCCATCACTGGTATGAACCTCAGCCCGAGCGAGTCCGCGGCCGCCGCCCCGGCTCCGGCGGCGCCGGCCGTCGCGCCCGTGGCACCAGCGGTGGCGCCCCCGGCCGCGGTGGCCCCCGTCGCCCCAACCGCGCCGGCCGAGGTGGAGAGGTACCCCCAGAGCTACGGGAGGGGCGGCATCATCGCGGGTAGCATCCTCATCGGTTCCGGCATTGCCGTCCTGGGGGCCGGGTTCTTCTTGGCCGCCACGGATTGCGACGAATCGGGTACGACCACCACCTACGATACCTACTACGACGTCTACGACTACGACGATGATGGGGTCGATGATGTCTGCCAGGCCGCGTACCGGACCACGGGCTTGGTCATCGGGGGGGGGCTCATCGGAGGAGGCCTCATCCCACTGCTCATCGGCATCAATCGTCGCAAGTACGCAGGTCAGCCGGTGGTAGCGGAGGGGACGATGGGGCCAGAGGTGGCCCGCTCGAGGAAGCGCGCGTTGGTGTCCGCCCGTGTCGGCCCCACCCGGCGCGGATGGGCCGGCGGGCTGACGATCCGTTTCTGATCCCGTCTCCCTTCGAGGCCGTTCCTTCCTTCTGCCGGTCCCGCAGCCTGAAGCGCACCCCCGTTCGTGGGCGCCTCCCGAGGCGTCGACCGGTGATCCTTCGTGTTGGGGGGCGGCAATTCGGGGCCGTCGGCCCAGCGAGCTCGGAGCCACTCCTTCGAGGGATCCCGGCGCGACGCGGCCCAGGGAAACGGAGCCAGAACAGTCGGGTCCTGGCCCGAACTCAGCGATGGCCCCCGCGTTGGGCGGCGTGCGCCCGATCTTGAGCGCTGGATGGCGACCTGATCGAGGCGCAGGAGGCGCGCTGAGCTCGGAGTGGAGCCCCCCGCCGGGGGCTGGCTACCGGGGAATACCGCGGATGCGGCAGTCCGGGCTGCAGTTCAAGCTGCCGACGGGACCGTCATCACACTCCTCACCCTCGTCCGCCTGGATCAGACCATCACCGCAATAGGGCGCAAGGGTGCAATCCTCGCTGCAGCCCCCGTACTCGCCCGTGTTGTTCTCGGTGCCGTAATCACACTCCTCGGGTCCGTTGCGGATCCCATCACCGCAATAGGGGGCGGGAACGCAATCCGGACCGCAACCCTGTCCATCAGCCGAGTAAAGGACGTTGTCCGTGCCGTCGTCGCATTCCTCTTCGGGGGACTGGACCGTCCCATCGCCGCAATAGGGGCCCCACTCGCAGTTGGTCTTGCAGCCGTCGTAGGTGGTATCGTCGTTCTCGTCTCCGTTGTCGCAGAGTTCGAAATCCGCCTGAACGGTGCCGTCGCCACAGTACGGCGGCAAGACGCAGCCGGCCGCGCAGGAGGTACCCGAGAAGGTGTAGGGGTCATTGTTGGTCCCGTTGTCGCACTCTTCGGGTCCCACGGGGTCGTCATTGGGGCCCTGGCGGATCGCGTCCCCGCAGAACGTGCGGCCCGTACAGGTGATGTTGCAGTGATCGTACGTGCCCACGAGGGTGGGGTCGATCGGGCCGTCATCGCACACCTCCCAGCCCGTGGTCAGACCGTCCTGACAGACCGGCGCACAGGAGGAGCGGGGCGCCAGGAACCCCGCTAAAGTCAGCCGGAAGTTCGAGGCGATGGGCTGCCGCTCCGCATGGAAGAGCACGATCTCGTAGACGCCGCCCTTGACGAGCCCAAACCGATCGTCGGAGTCGTCGTCGGCTTCCTCGCTGGAGAGCGCACAGTCGGGCAAGGTGGTGCTCTCTCCTTCCAAGGTCGCGGCCGAGCAGTCGCTGTCGGTGCCGGCCGGCTCGCCATCGTCTCCGAGCACGACCCGCGCCGCCTCCACGTTGTGGATCCCGCCGATGTCCACGGCGAGGCGGCCGTTCACGTACACGAAGACGTCGTCATCCCCGCGGAAGGTCAGGGTCTCTCCCCCCTGGTACTGGAAGAAATAGCGGAGCTCGGTGGTGAAGTGGAAATTGTGGGTCTGCCCCGGGGTGAGACCGAACCCGCGATCGTCGAGCGGGAAGAACGAAGTGCTGTCAAAGACGTAGGTGTCCGATTCCGCGCCACCCTCCTGCGTGAGCGTGAGCACATCCGGAAAAGCCTGGATCTCGATGGGCGTGGGGTCCGGCGGCGGGGGATCCTCGGGGGCGGGGTTGGTGGGTTGCACGACGTATCCGAGGACCCCGGCCGTGTTCTCGCTGCGATACCAGAGGCCGAACGCCTCGGGGATGACGTAGAGCGTGTCGTGGAGGTCAGCGAGACTGTCCGCATCCACCCCGGCCGCGAGCTGCGGCTTCCCTTCCGCGTCGAGGCGACCACAGGTAGCTCCGTTCGTCGTGTTGCAGATCTCGCCGGGGATCCCCCGATCATCCCCTCCCCTGGGGACTCTCGCCGTCCACAGGTCCCTCATGTGCGGATGCCCACCGGCGTCCGATTGCCGCATGAAATCGCGATACGTCACCTGGAAGGTCACGCTCTCGGGTAGCTCGAGGCGCGGATCGCATGCGTATCCGTCGTCCACCGTGCACACGCTGGAGCAGCCGTCCCCATCGGCCTGGTTGCCGTCGTCGCACCCCTCGTTGCTGGTCTGAAGACCGTCGCCGCAGGTCACGGCGACCAGCGGCTCGGGGCCAACCGTCACGGTAGGCTCAAGCTGGCAGGTAGGGCCACAGCCATCGCCGGCCACCAGGTTGCCATCGTCGCAGCCCTCCCCGAATTCGAGACCACTGTTGCCGCATACCGCCGGGGCGCAGGGCTCGCCCGGCGTCTCGCAGCTATAGCCGGGCTCGTTGCGGCAAGCCGCGTTGCAGCCGTCGCCGTTGGTCTGGTTGGCGTCATCGCACTCTTCACCGCCAAGCCTCAGGCCATCACCACAGATCGAAAGGCAGGGCCGGTCCGGCTCGGGGCAGATCCATCCGTCTTCGACGACGCAGCTGCTGCTGCAACCGTCGCTGTCGTCGATGTCCCCGTCGTCGCATTCCTCGGTGGGAGACCGGAGCCCATCCCCGCAGACGATCGCAACGCAGGTCTCCCCAGCGACCGGACACCAGTAGCCGGCATCGAGCTGGCAGGGCGAAACGTCGGGATTCTCGGTGCCGGAGCAGCCATCCCCGGTCACGGCGTTGCCGTCGTCGCATTGCTCACCCCGCTCCCTTTGGGAGTTGCCGCACACCGGAGCCCGAACACAAGCCACGTCAGGCCGAGGGCAGAGCCAGCCCTCCTCCACGGAGTAGCAGTCCGCCGCGCACCCGTCGCCCCCGACGTCGTTGCCGTCGTCGCAGACTTCTCTACCCTCGAGCTTGCCGCTGCCGCACACCACCACGTCAACGCAGCGCTCGCCCGGACTACAGATATACTCTTCGCCCTGCTCGAGGCAATCCGCCGAACAGCCGTCGTCCGCCACGGTGTTGGCGTCGTCACAGAGCTCGCCCAGCTCGAGTTCGCCGTTGCCGCACACGGCATCGACCACGGTGCCACCGGTCCCCGGCGAGGTGCCACCGGTATCGAGGACCTCTCGCCCTCCCGTGGAGGGGCTGTCGCCTGACCCCGAGCCGCCGGTGCCAGGGCTCCCGCCTTCCTCCAACGGCTCGTCGTCCTCCCGGATCACCTCTGGGTACGATTCGCATGCCAAGGCCAGCATGAGGGCAGCGGGAATCAACGTGAGGATCGAACGACGACTGTGCACGGGGCTCTCCTGGGGCTGGGTACGGCCGGCCCCGCTCGGTAAGGTACCGCTCGAGCCGTCGCCTGTCAGGGCGATTCGTCGGGTCGACCCGGCCTTCTGAGGCCTCGGGATCCCTTCGGGCAGTCGGGGTGAATTCTGGAGGGAATGGCTGGGTTGGTTGGTCATTGGCTACCCTGGCGGTGGGTTGGAGCGTGTCCGGTCACGTGGGTTTGGTGTATCGGTCGTGGCAGGTGGCGAAGGGCAGGCACCAGGGTCCAACGCCGCAACGAAGATCGCTCGGCCATCGGCCCCTCCGGACCAACGGGACCCGCTGGATATGGCCGATGCGTCCCCGTCCTCCGCCCGAACCTGCGGCCACCTGACGCGATCCGCACCCATCTCCAATCGGATGGGTGCTCTAGCTCAGCTCCCCGAGTCGATGCCGATTGCTCGCGCCATTCCGCTAGGTTGCCACGCCGAGTCCGGGCGAAGACCGGTTCGCCACGCCTCGGCCCGGACCCGCTTCGGCGAACCCGGTCACCGTGATACGCTGCCGGCGGAGGGTGGCCGCACGCTCGGCGCCCCCGCTGGCGTTGCATCCATGAACCGCAACCGCTATCGCATCGGGCTCCTGGTCGACAGTCTCAGCTCCGAGTACACGGCGTTGATCTGGAGAGCGGCGATGCGGGCCGCGACGGAACGGGGAGTGGAGACGATGACCTTCGTGGGGGAGCGTCTCGGCGCCCCGCGGCCCTCGGAGGCGACCCAGAACCGCATCTACGAGCTCGTCAGTGCCGCGCGAGTGGACGGAGCGATCCTGGTTTCCTCGGTCCTCGCCCACAATTGCGGGGAGGCGGGGATCCGCTCGATGTGCCAGCGCCTCGCCCCACTTCCCACATGCAGCGTCGGGATGGCGGTCGAGGGCGTCCCGAGCCTCATCGTCGACAACAGCGGCGGCATGGAGCTCGGAACCGCTCACCTCCTCGACGTCCACCGGTGCCGACGGATCGCCTTCATCGCCGCGGAGCCCGGCGTTCATGAGTCGGAGCTCCGGCTCCAGGGGTTCCGGAGGGCCCACGCGGACCGCGGCCTGTCCGTCGACGAACGGCTGATCGACCACGGCGATTTCACGATGGTCGGGGGTACTGCCGCCATGCGCCGGCTCATGTCGCGCGGCATCGAGTTCGATGCGGTGCTCGCGGCCAACGACTACATGGCGCTCGCCGCCGTCGACGTCCTCCGTGCGCACGGAAGGAAGGTGCCAGGCGACGTCCTGGTGAGCGGCTTCGACGACATCAGCGTCGCGCCCTGCGCCCGTCCTTCCCTGTCGACGCTCCGGCAACCCATCTGGTGGCTCGCCGGCGAGGCGGTAAGATCCATCCTGTCGCAGCTCGACGGCGAGGAGGTAGCGCCGCTCGCCAGCGGTGCGATCGAGCTCGTGCGGCGCGAATCCTGCGGCTGCGGTATGCAGGCAGCCGAGTCGGTAATGCCCGTGGGCCCCCGGCTCACGAACCTGCGCGAGGCGATCGTCGTGCGCCGCGCCGTCCTCGAGAAGAAGCTCGATGAATCTGTGTTCGTGCCCCAGCAGGCGCTAGGCAACTGGCCACGAGTCTTGCTGGACGCCCTCGAGGTGGAGCTCGGCGGCGAGGTGGGGCATTTCACGGCGACCTTCGAGCAGTACCTCGACCGAGCCCTGCGAGCGGGAGTCAGCCTCGACGAGTTCCAGCGCATGATCACGACCCTCCGGTCGGAACTCCGACGGGTCCCGATCGCGAACGTCGAGGAGTACCTGCGCGTGGAGCGCATCTGGCACACGATGCGGATCATGGTGGGGGCCGCGTCCGTCCGCTCGGTAGGGAGGGACCGCCTGGAAGCGCAGCGAGCCACGGCCTCGCTCGGCCGGAGCGGCGAGCGCTTCGCGACCACCTTGAGCCTGCCGCTCCTCAAGGAGGCAATGCTGGAGGAGCTCCCTGGTCTGGAGATCGAACACGGTGCGGTGTCCCTGTTCGAGGGTGGCAGCGACGCGGACCTTGTCCCACTCCTGGTGATGCGCGAGGGCCGCGAGCTGTCGGCCGACCGCCAACCCTTCGCCCGAGACCTGCTTGCCCCGGACGCCGCGCTGACGTTCGATAACTGCTTCTACCATTCCGTCGTCCTCCCCCTGTCCTTCGAGACCGACTTCCTGGGGGTGGCGGTCCTCAGCTCCGGCGCAGTGCCGGGCGTCTACGAGTCGATCCGTCAGCAGATTGGGGCTGCCATCAAGGGAGCGTACCTGCATCGTCAGGTGGTCGCCCAGGTGGCGGCGCGCGAGCGCCTGGAGCAGGGGCGAGTCAGCGAAGAAACCCGGATGGCCGCCGAGATCCAGACGAGCATGGCGCCCGCATCGCTCGCGGTGGCGGGGCTCGAGCTCGCCCACGTGATGATCCCCGCCGCGGAGGCAGGGGGCGACTACGCCGACGTGCTGCCCCACCCGAACGGAGCCTGGTTCGCCATTGGTGACGTCTCTGGCCACGGACTCGGGGCGGGGCTCATCATGCTGATGCTGCAGAGCATGGTCTCGAGCCTGGTCCGCCACCATCGGCAGATCTCGCCGACGGAGGTGGTGCTCGCGGTCAACGAGGCGATCTACGAGAACGTGCGGCACCGACTGCGCCGGGACGATCACGCGACGTTGACGGTCTTCCGCTACGAACGGACGGGCCAACTCTGGCTCGCCGGCTACCACGAGCCGCTCGTCGTCTTCCGCGCGGGGTCGGGGAAGTGCGAGATCGTCACGCCCCCGGGCTTCTGGGTGGGGGCGATCCCCGATGTGCGGGACATCACTGAGGACACCGAGATCCGCCTTCGCGACCGTGACCTCCTCGTGCTCTACACGGACGGCGTCACCGAGGCGCGCAATCCCCACCACGAGCAGTTCGGCCTCGAACGGCTCGTGTCCATCGTCGAAGCGCGACATGAACTATCCGTGACGTCGCTCCGGGACGAGATCGTGAACGCGGTCCGCACCTGGAGCAGCAGCCTCGACGACGACGTGACGCTGCTCATCGCCCGCTACCGAGCGGAGCCGGCGGAGTAGCGCGTCTTCGGGATCATCGGCGGGGGCGGCTCGCGCGCCTGCACCGACGGCGGGGACGGGTCGGTCACCTTCGTGGTGCCCGCTCGGCCGGGCAGGAGGGCCCGTTGCGGACCGTCGAAGCCGAGCCCACCGATTGGTCAAGTTGTCTTGACAATTTCCCCAGGCGGGTCCAGGCTCCCCTCCGTGCTCGACCCGTCCTCCCCCGTCCCCCTCTACTGCCAGCTCTCGGATGAGCTCGAGCGGCGGATCCGCGGGGGGGAATACGCGGTAGGGAGCCGTATCCCGTCGGAGCACGAACTCGCGGCGCAGTACCACCTCGGGCGGCCGACGGTGCGACAGGCAACCGAGGTGCTCGTACGGCGGGGGCTTCTCCTCCGGCAGCGAGGCGCGGGCACCTACGTGACCGAGCCCAGGCCGGAGGTGGATCTGTTCACCCTGGCGGGAACGCTCGCCGCGTTCGAGCGCACGGGGTACCAACTTCGCACTCGGCTGCTCTGGCCGGTCAAGCTCCGGAGCCTGGCGTCGGATCCCGAGCACCCCTGGGCGCCACGCTCGGCCTATGGCTTCGTGCGCCTCGGTACCCTGGAGCAAACTCCGGTGCTGGTCGAGGAGCTCTTCCTCGATCCCGAGGTCTTTGCCGGACTCGATACGCTCTCGGTCGGACGGACGTCGCTGTCCCGCTTGGTGGCGGAGCACTACGGGATCCGTCCGGTGTCTGGCCGCCAGACGGTCCGGGTCGCGCCGGCACCCGCGACGTACAGCGAGGCCCTCGGTGTTGACCGAACCAGGCCAGTCCTCTGCCTTCGCCGCTGGCTCGACTTCCCGGGGGCGCCAAACGCGCTCTTCGCGCGGATGTACTGCCGCACCGACGAGGTGGAACTGGTGCAGACGCTCCACCCCGACCAAGCTGCGGTGTCCGCTCGCCTCCGGGGAACGACCGGGGCGGGGCGCCCGGAGCGAACAAGAACCAAGCGGGCCAAACCAGAGAGGCTACCGTGAAAGAACGTGGCTATTTCGGACCATTCGGCGGGGCCTACCTCCCCGAGATCCTCGTTGGCACCTTCGACGAGTTCGAGGCCGCGTTCGAGGCAGCGCGCGCGGATCCCAGCTTCTGGCGGGATTACGAGGCGCTGATGGGCAACTACTCCTGCCGCCCCACGCCCCTCACCTACGCCGAGAACCTCACCCACCACTTCGGCGGCGCGCGGATCTACGTCAAACGCGAGGACCTCAACCACACGGGCGCCCACAAGGCCAACAACGTCATGGGCCAGGGCCTGCTCGTGAGGCGCATGGGCAAGCACCGGGTGATCGCCGAGACCGGGGCGGGCCAGCATGGCGTAGCGACGGCGACCATGGCGGCCAAGTTCGGCTTCGAGTGCACCATCTACATGGGTGCCGTCGATGTCGCTCGCCAGCGGCCGAACGTGTTCTGGATGGAACGGCTCGGCGCCCAAGTGGTGAGCGTCACCGATGGCTCGCAGACCCTGAAGGACGCCATCAACGAGGCCTTCCGCGACTGGGTCACCAACATGGACACGACCCACTACGTCCTCGGGACCGCATGTGGCCCCCACCCTTTCCCAACGGTGGTGACCTACTTCCAGTCCATCGTGGGCCAAGAGGCGCGGCGCCAGGTCCTCGACCAGACCGGGCGCCTGCCGCGCAGGGTCTATGCGTGCGTCGGCGGCGGCTCGAACGCGATGGGGATCTTCAGCGGCTTCTTGGCCGACCAGGGCGTCGAACTCGTGGGCGTGGAAGCGGGTGGACACGGGCTCGAGACGCACCGGCATGCCGCCCGGTTGGCGTCATCCGACGCGAGTGTGGGTGTGGCCCAGGGGTATCGCACCTATTTCCTCCAAGATGACGACGGACAGATGCGGGAGACGCACAGCGTGGCGGCGGGCCTCGACTACGTGGGGGTCTCGCCGATCCTCGCCAATCTACGCGAAACCAGGCGGGTGCGTTTCGAGGCGGCCACCGACCGCGAGGTCGTGGATGCCCTTTCGCTCACCGTGCAGAAGGAAGGCCTCATCCCCGCCCTCGAGTCGTCGCATGCCTTCGTCCAGGCCTTCAAGGAGGTGGGCAAGCTCCCGCCCGAGGACGTCGTCGTCATCAACCAGTCCGGACGCGGCGACAAGGACATCTTCACCGTGGCCGACGCCTTCGAGGATCAGGCCTGGCAGGCGTTCATCCAGCAGAAAGCGGAGGCCTACCGTGCTCACTGACTATCTTCGCAACCAGCGGCAGGAGCGCGACATCCTGCTCATGACCCACATCGTGCTCGGCTACCCGAGCTTCGACGCGTCCCGACGGCTGGTAGAGGTGATGGTCGAGGCGGGCGTCGAGCTGATGGAACTCCAGCTCCCCTTCTCCGAGCCGATCGCGGACGGTCCGGTCATCCTTCGGGCGAACCAGCAATCGCTCGCGCATGGCTCGACCGTGGACCGATGCCTGGAGCTCGCCGCCGAGCTCTCACGCGACTATCCGATCCCGTTCCTCGTAATGAGCTACTACAATCTGCTCTTCCGGCGGGGCGTCGCCAGGTTCGTCGGGCGGATGGAGGCAGCGGGGCTCAAGGGCGCCATCGTGCCGGATCTTCCCCCAGAGGAGGGAGAGGAGTACCTCGTGAGCATGCGATCGGCCAAGCTCGATCCGATCTTCATCTTCTCCCCCAACACGAGCGCGGAGCGGATGCGAATGCTCCACCAGCACGCGCGCGGTTTCGTCTACTGCGTGGCCCGCCGGGGAGTCACCGGGAGCCAGACGGACTTCACCGCGGAGCTCGATCGCTACCTCGCGCGCTGCCGGGCTGCCACGGATCTGCCGCTCGCGCTCGGTTTCGGGGTGCAGAGCCGCGCCGACGTCGATGCCCTGCGCGGCAAGGTGGACATCGCCGTGGTCGGCTCCGAAACCCTGCGCGTGCTCGACGCGCGAGGAGTGGAGGCGGTCGGCAGTTTCGTGGCGGGGCTCCGCGCGTCGTAGCCTGGCCTACCGCGTCAGCAGGAACCACACGAGCGAGAGGACGAACACCGCCGTGGCTCCGAGTATGGCGCAAGGCACCGGGGCGGCGGCGGGGGGCAGGCTCGACCCGGCTCGTTCCGCAGCCCTGCGTTCATCGATAGGCCACGGTGACCTCGAGCGAGCCCCGGATCGGCATCACCAGGCTCGCCACGCTGCCCGCTCGGGCATAGGTCATCACCTCCCCGGCGACCACCCTTCCCGCTTGACAACGGTGCGATCCTGCACGGCCTCGCCACGAGAGCTCACTCGAAGCCATTCGCGCAGGAACTTGGTCTCGCATTTGAGCGGCGTCGAATGCCGGACATCGATCGCCTTGGTGACGGCGTTCCACTCGGTGGTGGTGGGTGGGGCTCGACCGCTACCCGATGCCGACGTAGAGCCCCTCGGGCCCGGGCGCAGCAGTTGGAGCGACCCCGGACTCCGCTGCCGGGGATGTCGCCACCGGGGCCGCCGCGGAGAGGGGAACCGGTGGTGGGGTTGCCGGCCCGTTCGTTGCCTGACGGATGGCTCCAACCTTCGCGGCCTCCAGACAGATGTCCGACTCGCACAGAAAGCCGTTCCTGCAATCGGCATCGCTCTTGCGTTTCGAGCCTGCGCCGCCGGCATCACCCTGTTTGCAGGCGAGGAGTACCAGGACGACGACCCCCGTCGAGGCCACCGTTCCTCGGCATTTTCCTGACATCAGCAGGGCATGATAGGCCCGCGTCCTCTCGTGCTGCAACCGACCGTGCCCGGGCACATGGAAGCCCGATCCTGCGTGGTCGCGATGCCACTTGACGGACGGCGTCGATGCCCCCTGGCGCGAGGCCGATGCCACCGTCTCGTCGGTCGGCGCCGACGCCCTCCCCTCAGGAATGTCCGATTGGGCAGCGCCCCGAACCCGTCCTGACGTGATCCGTCTCGAACCACCGCCAACCATCGGCCCTCAGGGTCCGGTCGCTGCACCACTCCGGTTCGGTCGGCAGGACCATGCCAGCATCCGCAGCACCGGTGGGCCATCCACGGCGGACCGAACGGAAAAACCCAGGATATGCGCCCCCAGGGGGCCAGCCGTCTTCAGACAGATCGAAGAGCGAAACGACCGGCCAATCCGCCGCGCTCACCGGACCCCTGCTCGAACGACGCGTTCCGGACCGCAGCCCGAGCGCAGCCAGGGCGGAACCGGCCCGGCACAGGCTCCTGTAGCCCGCAGACCTACCGCCCGGATAGGCTGCCCGATGTTGTGCTGGGATTGTCCCGGATCGGGATTGGGATCGCCTTCGCGATGGTCATGGTGTCCCTCCCGGCTCAAGCTGGGGAGCGATACTCGCTCGATCATTCGGCACCGCCGGGCTGTCCTTCGGCCGAGGAGCTCCGGCTTCGGGTGCTGGCGCGGGAGCGATCGCCCACGGTGACGACCCGCTCGACCGCTCCCCCGGCGTCGGTTCGGGTGAGGATCGTGAGCTCTTCCAACGGTCCTCGAGGTTGGGTCGAAGTCGAGGCCGCTGGGTACCGCGTCGTTCGGAAGGTCGAGGGTTCGAACTGCGATGAGGTCACCTCCGCGATCGCGGTGATCATCGGGATCGCGCTCGACCGCCGCGCAACTCCCCCGGCGATCCCCGCCGCGATCCCCGCACCGTTGACGTTGGTGGCACGACGCCATTTCGTATTGGGGGGCGGGATCATGATGCACGATGCCCCTGCGCCAGACCCGATCGCCGGCCCTCTGGCGGTCCTCGGCTTCCAGAGGCTCGACGGGCTGGCGCCAACAGCCAGTCTCTCCTTGGGACATGCGCGGAGCGGATGGATCCCCACGGAGGGAGGACAGGTGCGGTTCTGGTTCACGAACGCGTCGCTCGCTGCCTGCCCATGGCGCTGGGTGCCGCACGCGGCGACCGCGTTGGGACCGTGCTTGCGCGTCGATGTTGGTACGCTGCGAGGTCGCGGCAAGGACACCTCGCACGACCGGGGTTCGACGGGTCCCTGGCTCGCTCCTGGGGGATCGTTCGATTGGATGCTGAGGATCGAGCACCTCGCGCTCGGCGCCTCGGCAGGAGCAAGCCTCCCCCTCATCCGCGACCGGTTTGGGTTCGAGCCGCTCGTCCGCGAGCACCCCGCCCACAAGCCGCCATCGACCGACGTGCGGGCCGAAGTTTGGGCAGCGCTGTCGATTGGGAAATAATCGCATCGGGGAATCGACATGGTTAGCCGAGTGGGGCCCCATCCGCCGAGTACCGAACGGGTTGATTGCGACCCAGATGCGGAGCGGCCGTGCTCCATGGTCATCCCCAAAGGGACTCGCCGACAGGAGACCGACGAGCGCGAGGCGTCCGACGACCGAAGTGGTGCGGCGACCCATCCGCCCTTCCCACACCGCCACCCGAAGGAGATCCAGGAACTCCTGCCTCGCCATTTCGAGAGGGTGTGGCGCACGGCCCACCGCTTCGGGTTCGACGCGCGTGAGGCAGAAGAGGCCGCCCAACAGGCCTTCACCGTCCTGGCGAGCCGCATCCGCGAGATCGCGCCCGGACGCGAGGTGCCGTTCCTCGTCGGGGTCGTTGCCCACCTCGCGGCGAATGCGCACCGCCGGCGCTACCGGCAGCGCGAAATCCTGGCAGAGGAGTTCATCGCCCAGTGCCACGACCCCGATGCCAACCCGGAGGAGCTCGTGGCGCGTCGCCACGCGCGGGTGCAGCTCGAGGGGATCCTCAATCGCCTGCCGCAGTCCCACCGCGAAGTGTTCGTCCTATTCGAGCTCGAGGAGATGCCGATGCAGGAGATCGCCGCAGCGCTTTCGATGCCGGTCGGAACGGTGGCCACCCGGCTCCGTCGAGGCCGGGTATTGTTCCAACGCGAGGTGAATCGGCTGCGGAGTCGACAGGCCACGGTGGACCGAATGTGGGGTGGGGAATGACCGTCCGTCGACTGCTTCAGGAGTCCGCAGATCCGATGATGGTCGAGCTGCTCCGCTCCGCCGAGGGCGACACCATGCCGAAAGGGGCGATCGAACGGGCGTTGGTCGCGGTCGCAGCGGGCACCGCCGTCGGCGCGGGGGCGGCAGTCCTCGCCACCTCCAGCCCGCAGGGCCTCGGCTGGTCGTTGGTCCTGAAGAACCTGGCCGTCAGCATGGCGCTTGGCGTAGGCGTCTCGGCGGGTGGGGTGGCACTCGTCACCAGCCTCGGTCCCACCAACCAGCCGACGATGAGCCCCTCGACCACCCCCGGACCCCGCTTGGCGCCTGGGTCGAGAACGGCAGGGGCCTCACCCGTGGCTTCGGCCAAACCGGAACTGCCGGTGGTCGAGATGTTGGAGACAACGGTTCCAGACCCCGCGCGGTCGGCCCCCGCCACCAACCGCGCCCGACCGTCGGAGGCCGCCGAGAGGATGGCGGAGCCCTCCCGACCCGTGGTGGTGGTCAGCGACTCGGCTCCCGCCCCTGACCATCCGTCACCCGCCCCCGCGGACTCTCGCGTGATCGGTGCCGCCTCGTCCCTGGCGCTCGAGGTGGCCCGAATCGACGCCGCCCGCCGGGCCGTGCAGAGTGGAGACCCGACCCTGGCGCTGGTGGAGATCGAGCAGTACGACCGAGAAATCTCGAGAAAGACCCTCGGCGTCGAGGCGGCGCTCCTCCGCATCGACGCTCTCGTTGCACTGGGACGCCAGGCCGAGGCCGCCGCGATCGCCCGCCGCCTCCTCTCTGCCGGGCTAGCCGGCCAGCACACGGAACGTCTTCGCCTGTTGATTCTGGAAAATCGATAAATAAAGGCGACCGAGTCGAGACATTCCCAGGCTCGTGTGGAGAGGAGCCGCCATGGGAACCGATCGAACGAGAGTCGAAGGCGCGAGGCGGGTCCTTGGTGCGGGATTCGTGCTGTCCCTCCTGGCTGGCTGCTTCTCGACCGATCGTATCCTCGGTGAAGTCAGCGGCTGGAAGGCGATCAACGCGACGGGCGGCGTGGCGGGTGCACCGACGGGCGCCGGCGGGACCACGAGCGCTGTCTCGGGCGGGGCCGCAGGAACCTCCGTGGTCCAAGCCGGAGGCGACGGAGGGGCAGACCTGGACTTCCGATTCCTGAACGCCGCCGTCTGGGTGAGCGATCTCGGAGAAATCTACGTAGCTGGGTACGTTGCCGAAGGTCCGAGTGATCGTCAGGGATTCGTCGCACGAGCCACGCCGAGCGGCCGGCAGCACGAATACTGGTCGGACAGGAACCATGAGCTCCGGGCCGTGGTGGGTTGCGGGGACGGAGGCCTGATTGCCATTGGTGACGCCGCTGCGATCCGCGATCCGAGCTGGTCGCTCGTCTCCGTGCCCGGGGCCAATCTGCACGCCCTGACCGCCCGAGACTGCGACTCCTTCGTGGCCGTGGGCGACGACGGAGTCGCCCTCGCCCGCTCGGGCAGCGACTGGGAGTCGCTCGACACCGGCACCACCGTCCAGCTCCGCGCGGTCGCAGCCTTGCCCGACGGCGAGCTGGTGGCGGTGGGCCGCGAGGGCACGATCCTCCGCTTCGATGGCGTCGAGTGGATCCCCGAGGCGAGTGGGACCGCCGAGGACCTGGATGGCCTCTGGGTCCCCTCGCAGGATCTCGTCTATGCGGTCGGCGGCAGCGCGATCACCACGGGGATCATCCTCGCCCGCGAGGCCGGGTCCTGGCACGTCGCACTCGACGGCGTCCCCTACAACCTGCAAGCGATCCACGGCGACGACCTCGGACGGACCATCGTCGTGGGCAGCGAGGGCCCGGAGTTTTCGCCGGGAATCGCGATGGCTCGAACCGATGGCGAGTGGAAACCACTCCCCGTCGACGTCCCTGCCACGCTCTGGGACGTGCGGGTTCCCCCGTTTTCCTACGCGGTCGCGGTGGGGCCGGCGGATACGTACGTTCGCTTCGCTCCGCGAACCGGCGGCGGGGTGGACCAGCTCCCGCAGGAGCTCGCGACCTGTGCCCCGACCGAGGTGGGGGTCCTCGCCTACCCACAGCTCGCCGAGCCAAGCCCCGTTCTGGGCTCTCCAGCCTGCGTGGACACCACCGCTGCCCTGATCGTGGCCTGCGTCACCCCCGACCTGGCGGGATCGTTCGTAGGACCGGCGCGTTGCGTTCGCCACATGGCCTCGGGGATCCCGTACTTCACTCGAGCGCCCATCGAGCTCCTGGACGGCGCGAGCTGGGAGCCCTGCGCGCTCTCAGCCCCCGACCCCTGTCAGTCGCTACGCTGCGCCGAGCCGCCACCGCGTCATCTCTGCAGCCCGAGTGCCTTCTGCGCAAAGGCCGGCTGCGACGAGGGCGGGCTCGACGCACTCGGCTGCGCAGGTGCGCCCTGCCTGGATGATGATGCCTGCGGCCCCGAAGAGCACTGCGGAGAGGTGATCCTTCCCGCGGCCGGGGCTTGCTTCGAGGACTACTTCGGCGACTGCAGCTGCGGCGCCGCAGGGGGGACGGTCGAGCGGAGGTGTATCAGTGATGGATAGACGATCGAATCCCCCATTCCACGGTGCCCCCGGGGTCACACCACGGCCCCGGGCGGTGCCCCCCGAAACGGTCGCGTTTCGGAGCCCGCCCGGCGCCCTCCTCGCCCTCCTCACCCTCCTCGCCCTCGTCGCGCTCGCGGCCTGCGGCGAGGCTCCCGCCGGGGACGAACGACGCGTCAGCGAACTCGAAGCGGTCGCCCAACGGGCCGTGTCCAGCCGCAACTTCGGCGTTCACTGCGCGACGTCGAGCTACGAAGACAACTGGCGCACGACCATCGGCGAGGCGGGAACGATCTGCGATCGCTTCGCGGCGGAGGCCGCCGAAGAGGCGACCCAGGAGTTCTACTACAACCTCGTGAACAAGGAATTCTACTGGGAAACCGGCGGTGACGGCTACGACAACTCGATCGAAGACGTCGATCTCTTTTTCGCCGTGACTCACGGTTATGCCCAGACCTCGAGCGCCCAATGGGCGATGTGGAACAACAACGACTATGCGTCCTCGAGCTCGATGGTACTCGGGGACGAGCTCCGAGGAACGAGCGCCTTCGTGACCTACTCTCCCCACGTCCTCACCCAGGACGCCAACACCTGGACCCGCTGGGACTCGGTCTTCGGTGGCGGCCTCCGCATCACCCTCGCATCGCACGGGACCGTCTACTGGGGCAGCGCGGAGCGGGATGTCGGCAAGGTCTTCGCCCAGTACCTGAACGCCGGGTACTCCTTCAAGACGTCCTGGGCGATGGGCTTCGATTCGATGGCCTACAACCACAACGACGTCGCGGTGATGGCCACCGGCACCAGCAGCTCCAATTGCACGCAGCGACGGGACAATCTGTCTTGGGACAACTTCTCGTACTCCGCTTTCCCCCGTCTCGAGTCCGGCGACATCGGCACCTGGTGCGCGTATGTCTGGGACAACATTTGACCCGCTCCAGTCCAAAGACTATCGACTCATGCGACACTTGCTCCGTTTCTTCGCCTTCTCGATCGTCGCGCTCGGAACCCGGCCTCTCGCCGCCGAACCGACGCCGTTCCGCCAAAGGGTGGCGGAGACCTCTCTCCGGGTGGGCCTCGGCACCACGAAACGTCCCCTGCTCTCGCGCGCCGCGGGTGCCGGACGGGACGCGGTCGTCTCTCGGCTGCTCGACCGCTTCGCAGATCTGCCGGCACCCGTGACGACGAACGGCGTCACCAACGTCCGCTCCGAGAACGACCATGTCCTCGTGCAGGGTCGCGACTGGCTCCTCGACGTCCGCGGCACGGGCGACTGGGTGCGCTTCTTCGACACCTCATACGTGGACGGACCCGAGAACAGTCCCCTGCCGACGGAAGCCAGACCGTCAACCTACGAGCTCGAGGCGACCGCCCGCGAGTTCATCGCTGCCCATATCCCCGATCTCGTGCCCCTGGGCCCTGGTGAGGATCTCCTGGCGTGGCAGACCTCCTACGGAGTCAGCGTGGTCGAAGAGGTCGGCGGGCCGCGTACCGAAGAGGTGACGGCCTGCCGAATCGTGTTCACCCGTACCATTGGCGGGCTTCCCGTCGTGGGTGACGGCTCCAAGGTGGTGGTGCACGTGGCAGCCAACGGGGTGCCATACGGGTTCTCCGTCGACTGGTCGTCGTTCGTCACCACGACGACCCAACAGGCGCCGGTCCCCCTCTCGAACCTCCGCGAACGGGGCGCCATGCTCACACTCGCGCACGGCAAGGCGGCCGTGTCCGACCGCGTCGAGGACCGATTCGAGTGCGGCTACTACGATCCCGGAGCGCTGGTGACGTCCGCACGGGTCGAGCTCGGCTGTCTTTCGTCCTACCGCTCGACCGAGGCGCCGCTCGCCGCCTTCGTGGATGCGATTCCCGCCGCCACCTCCGTGGTCGTGGTGAAGACCTGGCCCGAAACGATGGTGCTCGCCGCCGCGCTGGCGGCGACCTCAGCCGAGACGACATCGGAGACTGCCGCCGACGCGGCCGAGACGGTGCCACAGGCGACCGCCGAGTTCTGACGGGCAGGCGGTCTGATTCCTTGAGGGAGGGAGATCGTGGAAATCATACCGAGCACGCCGCTATTCCGGTCGAACATCGACGAAACCACCCGTCGAGCCATGCTCTACGAGCTCGCGCTCGACGTGTGCGTCGACGCCCGCTGCCCGAGCCCACTGCTCAACCGCCGTGGCCGGGCGTTGATCGTGGGCGTCCTCTACGAAGCGCTCGCGGACTACGATGAGAGGTGGCTCGCAAACCAGATGGAGCAGTATGCCCTGGTCGGTCCCTGCTCCGTCGAGGCCGCCGAAGACGAAACCAGCAATGGTCGCATCGCTCGTTCTCTGGTCCCCGTGGTGGCGCGCGCCCTCGCCCAGCAACTCTTCAATCGGTACTACGCTCGGGGAGTCTGCCGGGTGGCCCTCGAGCGGGGAGACCGCGTCGTGGAGGTCTGCCCCACCGGTCTGGGGTCAGCGACGGGGGACGAGCAGATGTCCGGAACCACCCTCCGTGCGGAGGCGCTGATCGAGGAGCTTCGAAGCGTCAACTCCGTGGACGATGCCCTCGGTCTCGCGCCGCACGGTGAGGAACGGTTCACCGTCTGCTTCGCTCGGCGCCCGCCGCGGGCGGCGACGCGCGTTGCGCGACGTGTCCAGAGCTCGAGCTGAACCCCCGGAGATCCACCGACGGCGGGGGGCAGCGCCGTGAAGCGCCGAGAAACCCAGCGCGTGTTCGTCATCGCGAACCACTCCTGCCGCGAGCTCTCCGTCGGTGCCGGCACGCCCACCGAGACGTGGGATGGCGAGCGTCGCCTCGCTCGCGAACGGCATCTCGCGTGGGAAAGGATCTGTCGGACGGATCGGGCAACGATCGGGCATGGGGATCTCGGCCTGGATCGGACGATGCTGGTCGTACGCAAGGGATTGCGGCGCGAGCGGCGGGTCCGCCAGCGAGTCTTCGATGCCAAGGCGTCGCCGAGCCTGTGCGATCCTCCTGGTGATGAGGCCGATCACCCGGATCTTTCGGTCCTCCGGTCCGGCTTGCGGGGTGAGGGCGGGAGCGGGGGGGGCCAGCCGTCGCTGGGTCGGCACCGTCACCGCGCGTGGGGTGCCTCAATCACCGTTCCATCATCGGCGACAGCGGATCGCGCGAACAGGGGTTTCGCCGACCCGATGGCGTTCCTCGATGGCCGGACGGAGGACGGGAAGCGGCCATGGCTGGGGCTTCGGCGCCGGCGAGGGGGTTTCGGCGGCGGCGAGGGGGTTTCGGCGGTGGTGGTCGGCAGGGCCGCGTTGCAGCAGCGGCTCTGCCTTGGGCGCGCGCC
>JAFGBI010000148.1 GCA_016933275.1 Polyangiaceae bacterium
CATCGACGACGAGGACCACGCCCTTCGGTCCTTTCGCGTACAACAGGGCCGTGTACGGGCAGTCCGTGAAGTCCGTCCCGTCGCCGCAACGTGAAGCGTGGTTCGCGTCGTAGGGCAGCGTCAGTCCCCGGTAGAGGAGTCGCGGCTGATCGGCGGTGATCGGTTCGGCCGTGGGGAGAGCCATGAAGTGCTCCCTACCACGCCAGTGCGGGGGCATTGCGCAAATCTCCAACTCGCCCAGCGCGAGAAAACCGTACGGGATGGCCCCCTCCTCGTTCAACGAGGGGGCCACCGTTCGGGCGGAAGCCGGGATCGTCCCAGTCGACTGCGTCCTGGATGGCTCGCGGCCCTTCCTCGTGGTGTTCGACGCCCAGCGACGAAGGTGAGCCGGACGCCAACCCGATCGCTACCACCGTGGCAACGGGAACTGCACGAGCCCCCAGGGGAGCCAGAGGAGCGGTTCGCCGAGTTGCTCCCGCGTGACCTCGTCCGCCCACCGGTCCGCGATCGAGTAGCTCGCCAGCAGCCCGAGGGGACCAGGATGTTCTGGACGCAGTTGCGTCGGAAAGTGTGCGGGAGGTCGTGAGCCGCAGCAGTGCGAAGGTTTGAAGTGGTGGGCCGGGGGAGAAGAGATCGTTCAGCTGCAACTGGGCTCAAGGAAGCAGAACTCGTCGCAGCAATCTCCCGGGAGAGTGTTGCCGTCGTCGCATTCTTCCTCGCTGTTGAGAATGCCATTGCCGCATTGCTCGTCGAGCACACAGCTCTGGCCGGCTATCGGGCAGGTCCAGCCGTCCTCCCACGCGCAGTCGGCCGAGCACCCGTCGAGCGAATCGGCGTTGCCGTCGTCGCAAGTCTCGCCTGCGTCTATCACGCCGTCGCCACAGCGGGGAGCCGGGAGGCAGTCCGTGATACAGACCCCCTCGCCGTACCCCGTGCTCACGTTCCCCTCCCCGTCGTCGCAGAGTTCTCCTGACTCGGATTGCACGATCCCGTCACCACAGTGGGGCGCCAGGGTGCAGTCCGGTTCACAACCGCCATAGGAGCCATCGTTGACCCCGGTGTCGCACTCCTCCCCCTCGTCGAGGATGCCGTCACCGCAGTGCGAGGCGAGCGTGCAGTCTGGATTGCAGCCCCCGTACTCCCCGGAGTTCGTCCCGTCGTCGCACCGCTCTTCGGCCTCGATCTGGCCGTTGCCACACACGGCCGACGGCGTCGCGTCGGTGGAGCATCCGGTGAGCACTTCTACCGTCCGATCTGCTGTAAGGGAGGCGCACGCCGCACCCAATACCTCGAGTCGATTCGCGACGACCGTCCAAGCGCTCCCTCCTGCGGACGAAGCATCCAAGATGGTGCAGTCGATCGCAACGTTTGCTTCTCCCGAGTCCCCCACGCTCTGCGCGAGCTCGAAGGCGCACGGTCCCGCGATGTCGCTCACCGCCTGCTCGATGGCGGAGCGAACATCGTCGCTGCTGCCGCTGGTAGCGTCGTAGGGCACGCCCCCTCCCACCGCGGCAGAGAGCTCGACGGCGCCGAGGTAGGGCTCGGCGCCGGGCAGCCCTATGACGCTCGTCGTCACGCCCCATGCGCTCAGTCGCTCGATCTGATCCATCACCGCCGCATCGTCGATGCAGGCCTCTCCCGAGGCGGTGCAGCAGCTCGCGGGATCAGCGTCACACAGCCCTTCGATGTTGAGAGAACACGAATCGGCGGCGCATTCCGCAACGTCGCCGCACGTCGCCGCTCCATCGGTCACCAAGAGCACATGCTTCTCGCCCGTGAGATTGAACCCTTCGCCCGTCGAGAAGTACTCCACGGCGGCAGCGAGTGCGTCAGCGGTCGGGCTGGACCCGCCGGGAGACGTCGAAGCGAGAATGTCCGCAATGGCAGCTGCGCCACCGCCCACGGGAACGTTCACCGCGCTGGCTCCGGATGGAATCGCGCAGCACTGGTCACCGCAATCGCCCAGCCCTGCCACGGGATACGGGTAGAGCAGCAGGCCGGCTTCTACCCTCGAATGCGTGACCACATTGCCGATAGTGGCCTCGACGACGCTCCATTTTGACTCGACGGAATCGGCCAACGTATCCGCCATGCTCCCTGATTTGTCCAAAACCACGAAGACCTTTCGTGTGGGCTCATCCACCGGAGACGAGGCGATCACTTCCGGCGTACACGCGTCGAGCCCTTCGTACCCGGCACACGATTCGGCGGGCGTCACGGCGGGATCATCGGGTTCAAGGTCCGTCGGCACCTCTGGGAGGTCGTCGCAGGGCTCCCGACCGGCCTCGAACGTGCCACGAGGCTCTGGGTGGACGTCGACGCTGAGGCCGTAGCATCCCTCGCTCGGCAGTTCCGTGGCGTCAACGGTACCCTCGGCCTCGGTCGAGGATAAAAAGGTGCCACGAACGACCGAGTCAGACTCGGTCCCGGTCAGCGGAACCTCGAAGGCACCCCCGCTGACGCGAGCAGGGACGTTGGCGGCGAATTCTACCGCGCAAGGGATCGCATCTAGCCCGTTGTCACCCATGTGCAAGTAGTAGACGACGCGACTGTGGTCGAGCGAGACGATCTCTGACCCTTCGACGCTGAAGCGGAGCGGCGCCCGCACGGTAATCTCCGGGTTGAGGGTGGTGTACTCGAACTGCACGACACCGCACCAATCCCCGTCGACCTCCGGCGTTGCCCCTCCCTCACCGGTCGAGCCATGCGAGCATCCCCAGGTTCCGGCGAGTGCCATTGTCGCCACGACCAAGGAGCGAAGCCTTACGGGGCGGGCCAGTGATAGCGTCGCGCGTGCCGCGTCCGCCCTCGTGCGTGCATCGACCATCGAACCTACCTTTGTGCGCCGCAGCGAGCACACCTGCCCGTTGAGCCTTTCCCGCCTATAGCCCAAACCAGCAGCGCGAGGAAGCGTGCGCCCGGAGAATCGAGCAAACCCAGCTGTCCGGGCACGGGTATCGGCGGCGAGGTGGCTCGCAGAACGTCGGACATCGAGGAGCGAGGCCGCAGGCCCCGACCTCCAGCGGCTACGAACGGACATCGCCCGGAGCACCGTGGACCAGGATCTCCTCTACTCCCTCGGGGCGTTCATGACGGTCTGCCGGATCGAGCGGAACGACGCTGAGGGTCGGGTGCGCCGGATGATCGGCAAGCCTCTGCCACCCAAGCCGGGGACGGGGCCGGATCCGAAACCAACCAGCGACCCTGAGCCAGTGGAGGCGGAGGGATTCCCCGACCTCGAGCAACTCGCCCGAGATCAGCTCTCCGTGTTCATCATCCAGAAGTCCAAGGGCCACGGGATGGCTCGTCTCGTGGACGCCGTCCTCAAGGTGGAGGGCTACCTCAAGGTGCTGAAGTTGATCGGCCCTGACCGCTGGACCTTGCCGATCCAGGCGGAGCGGCCCCAGGGTCCCACAACATTCATGGTGCCTCATGAGCGCCTCATAATGTTCGTTTCCCCAACCGGGGCAACCCGGGCCAGGTGGCGAGGCCGGAAGCCCTCCAGGGATTGATTTTGGGGGACCACACGATTTCCCGGGGAGGACGGGCCGCACCCCGGCCGCCGCCGGTACCCGAACGCGTTGCAGCCATCGTCCCCACCGGGTACCCCTCGGGTGTTCCCGATCGGAACGCTACCATCGTGGCAACGGGAACTGCACGAGCGCCCACGGCAGCCAGAGCAAGGGCTCACCGGGCTGCTCCCGGGTGGCCTCGTCGGCCCACCGGTCCGCCGTCGAGTAGTCAGTCAGCAGGCCGAGGGGACCGGGACGCTCGCCGTGGCGATCGGCGAGCGTCTCGTGGAGGTTGTTGCAGAGCCACGAGTGGGCGTTGGTGGCCCCCAGCTCGAACCCGAGGATCTCGTACCCCAGGAGCGTTCCCCCTTCCGGGATCGGCAGCCTCTTGGTGAGCTGGCCGACGATCATGCTCTCGGGGGCTTGCACCTCGCCGACGTCCTTCACGAAGCTATCCACCAGGCTCTCGTGAAGAGCCAAGCCGAGGAGAACGCAGTCGTTCTTGGGGGCAGCGGCACGGAGGATTGACGCGACAGCATCCATGTCGGTGACGAACCTCGCCCACAAGACGCGCTGAGCATTGAAGAGGTCATCGACGAGGGAGACGAGCTGGTTGACGCGCTCGAGCTCGATCCCGAACGCTGCCACGCATTCGGCTCGACGTTCCTCGTCCGCGGACCAGCTCAACGCCCAGGTGTCCGGCAGGAACTTGGCCAGGCAGTCGGACGCCGTAGTGACACGCTCGAGCAGAAGGCCTGCCTTGCTCAGCTCCGCCCGCTCGACGGGACGGGTGACGAGGTAGCCCCCGAACACGAACCCGGACAGGTCACGGTCACTGGGGACGCTCGACATCAACGTCGGCATCCTACCGCAGGGAGGCACCTCCCGAGGAGCCATGATGCCTGCGTCCTCGCGAGGAACCCACGTTCCCTCATCTCCCTCAGTCCCGCACCTCCGTGACCTTGCCGATGACGGCCCCCGCGTCGATCCAGCCGTTGATCTTGCCCAGGGCGTTCCCGATGAGGATCCGGTCCCCGTCGATCTCCTTCACCCTTCACCAGCGGTCACCAACCGCTCTGAAGCTGGCGAGCTGGCCGACGTCCGGTGGGATAGCGTCGACGTCACGGGCCGCTATGGCTCGCTCACGCTGTACCCGTAGCCGACAAGGGGCTCCAACCCGTCGTTGCTCGTGGTCACGATGCCGATGCTGCCGTCGGAGGAGATCGCAACGGCGAAGCCGAACCAGTCGCCGGCCTCGCCGCTCGCACCGAGGGAAACCTCCTCCTCTTGCCATGTCGAGCCGACGCGACGAAAAACGTATGCTGCGCCCTGGGCCTCGTTCGTGACCTGCCCGCTTTCGGTGCTGAAGGTGATGCTCTTATAGTAAGCACCAACCAATGCGGTGCTTCCGCCAGAAGACAAGGACACGCTGTACCCGAAGTTGTCCCTGTATTCGGCATCGCTCGACGTGAGCACGTGCTGCTGTGCCCACGTCGAGCCCGTGCGGCCGAACAATAGGGCGGCACCTCCCACGTAGCCACCTGGCGCCCCTACCAGGAGGTTGGTGTCGTCAGACGACAACGACAAGCTCCAGCCGAAGCTTAGTGCAGCGACGTCAGCTCCGATCCCGAACGCACTCTGCTCGGTCCACGTGGAGCCGCCGCGAACGAACACGTGCACGTCACCAGCACCGTCGTGCGACGAAGGGTGGCCCACGAAGGCGGTGTTTCCGTCGGACGACAGGGCTGTGCTGTGACCGAATTTGTCGCCATCGCTCGCTGTCAGCTTCGTCTGCTCGGCCCATGCGGAATCGCTGAGCGTGAACACAAGAGCCGCCCCCGGGCCAGAGATCCACTCAGCGCCTACTAAGGCGGTGCTGCCATCAGACGACAGGGATACGCTGGACCCGAAGCGGTTGTACGAAGACCCGACGCTCTCCGTGAGCACCGTCTTCTCGGTCCAGGTGGAGCCGTCCAGCGTGAACACATAGGCAGCGCCCTGGCCAGAGTTGGAGGCGACAGTCTTCTCGGGAGCACCGACCAGCGCCGTGCGACCATCGGCCGATAGGGCAACAGAGTAGCCAAAATTGTCATTATTGGCACCATCGCTGGCCGTCAATGCCGCCTGCTCCGTCCACGTCGACCCAGTGCGAGTGAACACGTAGACGGCTCCCGGCCGTCCGTTTGCGTCCCCCTTCATCGGCGCACCGACGAGAGCGGTGTTCCCGTCGGGGGACATCGATATGGAGTAACCCTTGACGGTAGTTCCCACCCCACCGGTGGGATCGTCGTTCGTTCGAAGCTCGCCCTGCTCGGTCACGACGAGGCAGGAGGTGCATCCCGACTCACCGCCCTCCCCGCTGCCACCGCCGCTGCCTCCGGCCGTAGTGCCACCAGTGCTGCTGCCCCCGACGCCGCTGGTTCCACTGTCACCCGCGACGCTCGTACCTCCGTCGCTGCTGCCGCCTGTGCTACTCGCTCCCCCATTGCCGGGGGCTGTACCTGCGTTCGCGCTGGAAGCGGCGGCCCCTGCTACGGCTGCGTCACCCGCGGCAGCCACATCCGTCCCTCCGGTGCCGGCAGTGCCCGACGAGCCACCTATGGTCGCTGCTGTCGAGGCACCAGCTTGGCCCGCAGCCGTCGATGTGCCGGCGTTCCCTTCAGCCGTTGACGAACCAGCTTGGCCGCCACCGGCGTTGTTCGTCGCGGAGGTACCGCCGCAGTGAAGGACCGCACCAGAACCCAGCAGCGCGATTGCGAACCACAACGTCCTGCCAAGCCGATTCTTCCACATGTCGCTTCATAGACCCCCCGGCGAGGCGAAATCAAGCCAGCCCGATGCCCCCTCGCAACCGGCACCGTGCAGGCTCCCCCCGGGATCTCGGGCCCTCCGGCAAGCGTCACGACCCAGCATCCTTGTCCTCCTCGACGACCCACACCTGGGTGCCAACCGGGACCTCGTCCTTCCCGACGTCGGCGGGCAGGGTCAGGACGTGGCGCAGCCTTCGGTTCGGGTTCGGAGGCGTGACGAAGGGGACCTGGGCCAGCGCGGTACTGCTCAGCCTCGAGCCGTCAGGCCGTCGCAATTCCACCGCGAGGGCGAGCTGGGCCTCGGACCCGAGGTCGACGTCAGGGGCGAGGACGAGTCCCCGGCCCTTGATGGCGAAGGTGTCGGTCACGGTGAGTAGGCGATGCATGCCCGTCACGTGGCGGCACCGTTGTCGGCCAGCAGGGACCACAGCTCCTCGACGGGTACCGGGCGGCGGCTCCTCTGCTCGATCGGCGGGCCCTCGGCGGAAAGGAACGGGTAGACCGAGAACGCCCGGTCACCATCGAGCGAAGCGCATTCCTCCTCCCAGCCCGGCCAGCGGAAGCCCTCGTAGAACTTCGCCAGGTTGCCGGTCAGGAGGAACTTGAGGAACGCTGTGTAGCCACGTCCGAGGTCCTCCCACTTCAGGGTGTCGGGGGGCAGGTAGTGCACGCTCCCAGGGGCACCAGACAGGGCGCCACCGTTGAGGGCGAAGAAGCCCCCGAGAACGTCGTCGGCCACCAGGAGAGCCCCGGCCATCCGTTCCCGGGGCTCGTCGACATCCCCGTAGTTCCACGTCGCCAGGCTCCGGGGCAGTCGAGGGTGTCCCGCCCCCAGTAGTCGGATCCACCCGTGGTCGATCAGCAGGCCGCCGCACTTGTGAACGATGGCCCCCATCGGCGATCGAGTCGTCACCTGGATCCGCTCGAGGGTTTCGTTCCCGCGGTTCGCCTCATCCGGAAGGACGACGACGTCGTTCGTGGCGGCCTGGACCATCTCCAGGACGCTCGGCCAGGCGTGCTCGGCCTCGTTGATGAGATCCGAGAGGGGTCGGGGTGTCATGGGAACCTCGGCTGGATCATGATCGAATCCTCGGCCGGGTAGCCACGTCAATCACACCACCGAGCCATGGCGGCGTCGGCCTGGTACGCCACGGTGCCGCTCGTCCCGATGACCGTGGCCGCCACCAACGCCACCACCAGGGCCCCCATCGTGCGTTTGGCGGGGATCCTGAAGAAGACGACGATCTGCCCGATGCCTGTGCCCAGCACCGCCACCACGGGCAGCCACACCCAGAGCGCCATCCACACCGGCTTGTCGCACCCCCGGAGGGACCAAGCCGTGGCCGTGGCCAGGAGGAGATGGATCCCCAGGGACGCCCCGAGCAGCAGCTCGGAGAGCACCAGACCCACCACCTGGCCGGCGGAGGGCGGTGCGGGTGCCATGGGGCTGAGCCTACCTCAGTTCCGGGTGGACCCGGTCACGGCTGCCGCATTCGACTTGGTCGATCGCTACCGGCAGCAGGATCCGCGCGGTGAGCCACCAAGGGCAGAAGTGGCCGGGCCTACCTCATGTCGCACTTCAACAAGCCGTCCTTCCAGCCGTTGCATTGAAGCCAAGCGCACATGGGGTCGCGCACCGTCGGTTCCACCTTGTTGAAGACCACGACCCACACCTTGTCGGAGCCGAGATTAGACGAGAATACGTCAATCCACTTCGACCACTCCCCGAGGCCCTTGTCGTTGAGGAGGCTGGCGAGAGCCGATCTCTTCTGTGTCGCTTCCGTTTCCGTCTTCCCCGTGAAGACGCGGAGCTGTGCCTCACCGCGACGGAAGGATCCAGGATCTGCGCAACCTGCGGCGTTCTGCGCTTCCTCGACCCTCTTCGCGAGCTCCGTTCCCTTGAATGCCTCCCGCACCTCGTCCCGATTCGTGAGAGTGGCGAGGCGCGTGACGAATTCTTCCTGGCGGCGCTCAGACTTCTCGGCGAGCGCCTGAAGCTTCAGCAGCGTGTCCTTCGTTTCCTTCTCGGACGCCTGCCGGGCCTCTTTCTCCCTTCTCAGGCCACTCTGGTTCCAGAGCGTAGACGCGACCGAGGTACCGAACGCGAGCGCTGCAAGCACGATGGGAGCGGCTCCTTTGCGACGGTGGAATTCGCCGAGCAATGGGCTACTTGATGCGCCTCAAGCGCGTGGTCGGGATGGGATTC
>JAFGBI010000149.1 GCA_016933275.1 Polyangiaceae bacterium
CATTGACGGCGTGCATCAGTCGCCACACGTCGTCGGCTTCCTCGAACCGCCGACAGAAGTCGCCAGCTGTCGTCGGGTCCGGAATCGCGCGGGCGCCGATCGCGTCGAGGAACGCCCGGTCGTTGCGACGCAGTTCGATGTCCTCGAGCACCTGTCCGCCGCACAAAACGTTGAGCGCGGTGTTGAGGACGTGGTCGGAATCCTGAAATGGGCGGGCCCGCTACAGGATGCCAAGATGCTCGTCGACGGCCTGGGGCAGCCCGATGTCCCTTGCGAGCGCCAGCATCGCTGGCACGCCACCCCACGAAATCGCTCGCGTCCGCTCGGCCATCTCGCAGGTCGGTCGCGGTGCGCTGATCTCCGGCTGCCCGTCCTCCAGCGGCTCCGTGCCGCCGCTGAACGGCGCCAAACGTCGCGAGATCTTCCGCTTCTCCTGCTCGAACTGTCGTCGTAGTATCGGCTTCACCTGAAAGGGTCTCCCGGGGTTTCTGGTCGGGGTTTCGCAACCCCAGAAACACCGGGAGTTTCAGGAAAAGTCCCGGAAAAAGATCAGCAGCTCGCTGCCCCGTGGGGCGCGCCGTGGACGGACTCGGTCCTCATGACTCGCGAGCTCAGCGGGATGTTCAAGGCGGCCGGGATCGATCTCTGGACCCTGGAGAACGTGGACCTCGGGTCTTACCCCAGCGAGGAATTCGACGACCCGCTCGGGATCGCCGCCGGCGCGGGGACCATCTTCGGGACCACGGGCGGCGTCATGGAAGCCACGCTCCGCACCGCGGCCGTCAAGATCGCGAACGACCCCCACGCCAAGCTCGAGTTTCGCGACGTACGTGCCGTCGAGGGGCTCCGCGAAGCCGACGTCCGGCTCGGCGAGCAGGTGCTCCACGTCGGGGTCGCGAACGGATTCGTGAACGCACGGAAGCTACTCGACATGGTCGTCAAGGGGGAGAAAGAGTCCCACGTCATCGAGGTCATGGCCTGCCCCGGGGGCTGCATCGGGGGCGGCGGCCAGCCCAATCCGCCCCGCAGGTGGCGGCCGAGCAGGTCCCCTCCTTGCTCGCGAAGGTGAAGCGCGAGGACGGGGACAGCTGAATCTTGTGGCGCTCTTTCGGGCGGCGGGCGCGCATCCGTGGCAGGATCCGATCGTGTCATGACCTCAACGAGCGTCGCGGTCCTCCTGACGGGGGCCATGTTCGTCGTCTCCTGCGGGGGACGGTCCACCCAGGATCCGGACGGCCAAGAAACCGGCGGCAGCAACGCCGGCTTGAACACGGGCAGTGCCGACGCTGGCGGTGCGGGCGGACTGGGCACCGGTGGGATGGCGACCGGCGTCACGGGCGGGCGCGGCCTTGGCGGCACGGATACGGGCGCCACCGGCGGCAGGAACATCGGTGGTGCCACCACGGGCGGCGGGCGCTCGGGCGGCGAAGGCGGCACGGCAGACGGCGGCACGCGCACGGGGGGCATGGGTGGAACGGAGGACGGCGGGACGCGAACGGGTGGGACCGGGGGCAAGGAAGACGGCGGCACCCAGGCCAGCGGGGCCGGCGGCGCGGAAACGGGCGGTACGGAGCTCGGTGGTGGTGCGCCAACCGGCGGCACCGAAGCGGGCGGTGCGCCAACCGGTGGCAGCGCGGGCCTCGCCTGCACGCAATCGCCCGATCCGGGGGGCTGCGACGCCGTCGAGTACGGATTCCGCCACGATCCTGAGCTCGGGCTCTGTGTCCCCTATCTTTTTGACTCCTGCGACGCGAGCGCCAACCGCTACGCGACCCGCGACGAGTGCCTCGCTGCCTGTCACGGCGGCGAGCCCGACCTCGATGCCTGCACTTCGGACCGCGACTGCGTCGTCACGGGCGCGGGCTGCTGCGACGCCTGCGATCCGGTCGTGGCCACGGACCTCATCGCGCTCAGAGGGGACCAGCTCGAGGAGCTCGACGAGCTCACCGGGTGCACCGATGTGCTGTGCGAACCGTGCCTGGCTCCGACACCGAGCGAGCGGACCCGGCAGAACTTCTACCCTTCCTGCGTGGACGGCCGGTGCACCCTGCGCGACGTCCGCAATCAGCCCTTCGCCGCGTGCGAGACCGCCGCCGACTGCCGGCTTCGTTGCGGGACGGGCTGCTGCGAATCCTGTGGAGCCGACGGCAACCTGATCGCCGTGCGGATCGACGCGGACCTCACCACCGAATTCTGCGACGAGGATCCCGTTCCGTGCGATCCGTGCCTCTGCGACGTTCCCGAGTCCTACAAGACCTCCTGCATCGGCGGCTATTGCAGGTGGGATTTCCTTCCGATCTGCGAGTTCGGTGTGGACGCAAGCTGCAACCAGGACCGATACTCGAGCCTCCTCTCGGGATTCTGCGACGAGGACGGGACGTGCACCTGCTACGAGGGGTTCGAGTTCGATCCCGAGACGTACCTCTGCCAGATCCCCTCGGGCTGACCTGAAACTGCCCCCACCAGGGGAAGCCCACCGGAGGTTTTCCGTGCGGTGATGGTTCTCTGTTGCAGGGAATTCGGGACCACGGTGGTTGGGTCCTCAGTCCCTCCAGGCCGGCGCGAGTCCTCGGGGCCGCGTAGACGCGGATGATGGCGACCTCGGCGGCGGCGGGTTTCTTTCCGCACCCCGGGCAGCGAACGCGCAAGCCGGGGGCGTATCTCTGCATGGCGCCCTCGTCACCATAACCCCACGCCTTTGCCGAGCATTGCCACGATCATCGCCGCGGCCATGGCCAGCACGTACACGGCGACCATCGAGCCGACCCCGGTGGCCAGTCCCTTGGCGCCACCCCGAGTGCGGAAGAAGTAGTATGGAAGGGTGGAAATGTTGCACAGGACCGCGAGGAGCGTGACCGTGGTCATGCTCGGGTCCCGCAATTGGGGCTGCCGCCGTCCGCGGTCGAAGAAAACGATGCCGAAGGTAGCCCCAAAAATGACGAGCACTTCCACTATGAAGATCACGAGTTGCATGTACGTTCCTCCAACTCCTGGCGCCGACGGGCACCCACCGCGATGTTGTCAGTCCCAGGTATCCTCGCTGGTCCCTTGCCTCCCGAATTGGGGAGAGCCGGGGGCCGGCGCGCGCCGCCGAAAGATGCGGGATTGTGCGCGAGCCAGCCCCTTTTTGGGGGGTTGATCCGGGCGCGGACTCTGGCAAGACTCGGGCGGGATGCTCATGCGGGGAAGTACCACCGTTCAATCGCAGACATCTGCCGGTGGATCGCACGGGATCCGCCGTTGGGCATTGCTGTGGCTGGCTCCGCTGTCCAGTCCCCCTACGCTGAAGGCTCTCGATTCCTTCCCCCACCTCGTGGGGCGCGATCCGGGGTGCTTCGCCCCCGACGGGGCCAGCGGAGTCTCGCGGCAGCACGCGGAGATCCGCAAGGACGGGCCGATCGTGGTGGTTCGTGACCTCGGGAGTACGAACGGCACCCACCTGAACGGAGAGCGCATCGGGGAGGCGCCGCTCGAGCGGGGGTCGATCGTGCGCTTCGGTGACGCCGTGGCGTGCGTTGTGGATGCCGCCGAAGACCAGCGGTTTGCCGAGATCGGCACCGGACTGTTCGCAGGTCCCGTCCTCGCGCAGGCCCTCGCCCTGGCCTTGAAGGCTGCACCAAGCACGCTGCCCATCGTGATCCAGGGCGAAACCGGCACGGGCAAGGAGCGGGTCGCGAACGCGATCCACGAGCAGAGCGTCCGCAGGGGTGCGCTGGTCGCGATCAACTGCGCTGCCTTGCCGGAAGGGCTCGCCGAGGCCGAGCTCTTTGGCTACCGACGCGGGGCCTTCACCGGCGCTGACCGGCCGAGTCAGGGTCTGCTTCGCGCGAGCCACGGCGGCACCCTCTTGTTGGATGAGATCTCCGATCTGCCGCTTGGTGTTCAAGCGAAGCTTCTGCGGGCGTTGGAGGAGGGAGCGGTGGTTCCCCTGGGGGAAGCTACGCCAGTTCCCGTCGACTCTCGCTTGCTCGCTGCGGCCCAGGAGCCGCTCGAGCTTGCGGTCGAACAAGGACGTTTTCGTGCCGATCTCCACGCCAGGCTGAACGGCCTCACGGTCGAGCTCCCGGCGCTTCGGGATCGCCGAGTCGAGATCCCGTGGCTCTTCTACCGGCTCGCGTGCATTCACGCCGGCGGCCGACCACCTCCCGTGGAGGGACGCCTGGTCGAGTCACTGTGCCTCTACGATTGGCCGGGCAACGTGCGGGAGCTCGATCTCCTGGTCCGTCGACTGCTCGTGCTCCACGGCGGCGAGCCCATGTTGCGGCGTTCCCAGCTGCCCGAGAGACTGCGGGGGACGGCCACGCCGCCCGCCGCCGCTCTTCCCCAGGCGGTGGACCTGGAACAGCTCCTCTCTGCGCTGAGAAAGCAGCGCGGCAACGTGGCCCGTGCCGCGGCGAGCCTCGGGATCAGTCGCCAGAAGGCGTACCGGCTGATGGAAGGCGGCGCGACCAACGTGGATCTCGGCTCCCTCCGCGCTGGTCCCCCGAGGAGCTAGGATGGAGCCACGGAACTGCGTCGAAGTCGGACAGGTACTCGGGGACAAGTACCGGATCGTTCGTCTGATCGGGCGCGGTGGCATGGGCACGGTCTACGAAGCCCGTCACGATCTGTTGGGTCGCCGTTTCGCGATAAAGGTAGTGCACGAGGAGCTCAACACGAACACGGAAGCCATGGCCCGTTTTCGCCGCGAGGCCCTCGCCGCCGGTGCCCTGGAGAGCGAGAACATCGCGGCCGTCGTCGACTTCGGACAGACCCCCGAAGGCGTCTCCTATATCGTGATGGAGTTCCTGGAAGGGCAGGACCTGGCATCGTTCCTGGAGCACGCCGGGCGCTTGTCAGTGACGCGCGCCGTGTCGCTCGCGATGCAGGCATGCCGAGGGCTTCACGCGGCCCATGCGAAGAACATCGTCCACCGGGACCTCAAACCCGAGAATCTCTTCTTGACTCGCCGCGGGGACGGCACCGATCTGCTGAAGGTGCTCGACTTTGGGATCGCAAAGCTCTGCGACGTCAAGAACGAAGCAGCCACTGTCACCAAGACCGGCGCCGCGATAGGCACCTGCTTCTACATGTCGCCAGAGCAGGCGCGTGGCGCGCGCGACGTCGATACGCGCACCGACATCTACGCAGTGGGCGTGATCCTGTACGAGCTCCTGTCCGGGCGAAGGCCCCATGAGGGGCGGTCACTCAACGAGGTTTTCTACAGCATCCTCTCGCGCGAGCCCCCTCGGCTCAACACCCTGAGGGACGGGCTCCCCGAGGGACTCTGCGAGCTTGTCCACCGGACGATGGCAAAGGAGATCGAAGAGCGGCCGACCTCGGTCGATGCGCTGCTGTATGATCTTGCTCCGTTCGCCGAGAGTCGTTCGTCCTTTACCCCGCGCGAGCTCGGCAACACGGCGCTGGTTTCCGACGCAGTGGGGAGCCAGGTGGGCGGAGTGAGCCGTTGGCCCACACCGCGCGCGAACCTCCAGGCAGGCAACGGGCGCCGCCCACCGCTCGGCTCCGTCGTTGCGGCCGTCGGCGCGCTCATCCTGGCCGCTGGGGTCGCGGTCTGGCTCTGGGCTTGGTCCGTGGATTCGGGCGGAGGTGGAGCAATACCGGGCCCGTCGGTCGTGTCCTCGGTGGTTGCTCGCGGTGGAACGGTCACGATGGCCCCAATCGGCAATCCGTCCGTGGACGCACGGACGCTGTCCGCGGACGGCGGCGGACAGCTTCCCGCGTCGAGCGGGAGCCCGAGCCAGGCGCCCGAGCGGGTCGTGTCCGATGCCTCGATTGCTGCAGAAGATGCCCCGTCTCGTACGATCCCTCTGTCGCGCCCGACGAACTCGGCACGGGTCGTGCAGAGTGCGTCCGCGCGGACGGCAACGACCGCTGGCCCGGCGACACCGCCACCAACGAGCTCGGCGCCCCCGATCGCGAGCGTGCCGAGAGAGAGCCTGTACGAACCATGACGCGCGCAACACGTTACGTCTCCTGTCTATCGCTCTGGCTGTCCGCGGGATTCGTGGCCGCGGCCGGCCACGCGGAGCCGGCGCCCGCTGCCGATCAGGTCCGTCAGGACCCCGCAGCGGCGAGGGAGCAACTGAAGGTGGGCTACCAGCTCAAGAAGGAAGGCAAGTTCGCCGAGGCGCTACCCCATCTGCTCGAGAGCCTGCGTCTGCACTCGCAAATCAAGACGCTCATGAACATCGCGGACTGCCAAGAGCACCTCCTGCAGTTCGCTGACGCGCAGAAGAACTGGGTCCTGGCCCGCGATCAAGCCGTCCTTCAGGGACAGCTCGAGGCGAAGCAGGAGGCCGAGGCCCGTTTGGCCGCCCTGGAGGCGCGAATGCCGCGTCTGGTGGTCATCCTCGAGGAGGGAGTACCCGTCGGGACCGAGGTCTACCGCGATGGCGTGTTGCTCGGCGAGGTTTCCCTGGGGGCGGCCCTGCCCCTCGACCCGGGACAGCACAGGGTGACCGCGCGTGCTCCGAACCATGGCGAGCGCATCTTCGACGTCACCCTGGCGGAGCGCGATCAGGTGCGCATCACGGTGGCGCCCGGTCCGCTGCTGGCTCCAGCGGACACCGCCTCCGTCGCGCCCGGGCCGGGCGCCGTGTCGTCCGCGGCGCCTCCTGGCGCGGCGCCAGTCGAATCCTCCATTTCCTCTTCCTCCACAACGGCGGAGAGGAAGCCATTCTGGGGACCGCAACGGGCGGTCGCCGCGGGAATGGCAGGCCTCGGCGTGGTTGCGTTGGTCGTGGCTCCGGTCGAGTGGTCGGTGGCTGATCGCAGGAACAAGGAGGCCATCCTGCACTGCGATCCGTGGTGCGAGGAGGACGCACGCGACGAACGGGATGCGGCGGAGCGAGCGCTGCTCCTTTCGCGGATCTCCCTCGCCGCCGGCGTCGCGCTCGGAGCCGGAGCTGCTGTGCTCTGGTTCACCGCGCCGCGGAACCGCGAGGCCCCGAAGGGCGACACTGCCGGCCCAAGGCTGGGAGCGGTGTTTGGCCCCGGATGGCTGGGGGTGACCGGCCGTTTCTGAACGGCTCGAGCAGGATGGATCAGCACAACATCAGGACCACGGAGGCCAGGCGCCATGAGGACGATTTCGAACAGCGGCATAGTCGCGCTCTTCGTCTCCCTGCTCGCGGGCTGCGGGCTCGACGACCTTCCCAACAACGGTCGTCCCGGAACCGGCGGTGACGAGCCGGGTGGAGCGAACCACGCCGGCGGTGGGGCGGGAGGTGGTAGCGAGTCCACGGCGGGCACGGGGAACGCTCCAGAGACGGACGGCGGCGCCCCCGGGGGAGGGGGACTGGCTGGTGCAACGGGTTGGTCGTCGGGTGGCGCCGGTGCTGCCGGAGCGTCCGGTGGCACGACTACTGGTGGCATTCCTGGCCAGGCCGGGGCTGGCCGCGGCGGGGTCGGGGGAGACGCGGGCGGCGGGGACGCCGGGGGTGCGGGAGCGGGCGGAGCGAACAGCGGCGGCGGAGCGAATCCAGGCGGAACGAACACCAGCGGTGGCACGAACACGGGTGGCACGGATACGGGCGGTGCCGGGGGCAACGCAGGCGCAGGCGGCGGAGGCAGCGGCGCGGACACGAGCACCGGCGCGACGCTTCAGGGCAGCGGAGGTGGGCTGCTCGGTGGCAATGGCGGGGCCGAGGCTGGCACCGGTGGCACGCAGGGCGGCGAAGGCGGCGAAGGTGATGCCAATCGTCCGCCCGAGATCGTGAGCGTCGGGCTGTCGGCCGAGTATGTGCTCACGGGCGGCATCATCTCCCTCTGGGTCGAGGCCGTTGACCCAGAGGGTATGCCTCTCTCTTTCGAGTGGTTTGCGACGGGCGGGGCGATTGGGATCGTCAACTCCACGACCACCACCAGCGCAGCCACCTGGATCGCCCCCGCCAGCGCCGGTTCCCAGGTGGTGACGGTGATGGTTCGGGATCCACTCGAGGCAGTCGTCTCGCACGAGTTCACGGTCGTCTCGGTGTCCTGCACTCGGCCGACGAGCACCCCAGGCGGTCCTACCATGAAGCTTCTCCCAGCAGGCTTCTGCATGGACACCACCGAGGTCACTCGCGCGCAGTACCAAGCCTGGCTCGCCAACGAGCCCGATCCCGCCGCGCAGGACCCGGTCTGCTCCGGAAACTCGACGTTCGCCCCCGATACGGAGTGCCTCGGCGGAGATCTCGCATGTCACAGCGACTGCGACGGCCACCCCCAGATCTGCGTGGACTGGTGCGACGCAGCGGCCTACTGCAAGGCGGTGGGAAAACGCCTCTGCGGGGCGATCGGTGGGGGGGCGAGCGCTTGGGGCGACTATCAGGATGCCGACAAGGACCAGTGGTACCGAGCGTGCACAGCAGGTGGGGAGTTCAAATACCCCTATGGCAACAACTGGGACGAGCACGGGTCGCTGTGCAACGGACCTGGGGGCCACCGAGACAAGACGGAGGAAGCCGGGAGCTCTCCCAACTGCGTCTCTGCTGACCCGGACTACGGGGGCGTGTACGACCTCAGTGCCAACGTGTGGGAGTGGACCGACGCCTGCGAAACCACGGAGGCGGACGCCAACTGCCGTACGCGCGGTGGGTGTTTCTTGGCCGCCTGGGGACCGACGCTCAATATTGCTGATTACCCATACAACACCGATGCCTGCAACTATGGATCCGCGGTTCTCGGTCGACATCTCTCCAACGAGGCTACGGGATTCCGCTGCTGTTCGGACTAGCCACCGCCCCTGCGAAGCGATTCGTCTCCGGGCGACGGCGACGAGTGTACGTGGCAGGAGATCGATCAGGTGTGTGACTACGCGGATACGACGTGTGCCTGCGTCACGAACGCCGGCCCCCCGCTCTGGTTCTGCGAGTAGAGCGAGCTGCTGAGGGCTCTACTCCAAGGCGGCGCGCCGGGCCCGATCGCGAATTGCGGCTTTCCGCCTGGGGCACGTTACGATGGGGCCAGCATGTCGACGAGTCGCGAAACCATGGTGGAGCGCTGCATCGAGCGGGCCAATGCCCGGGCCGCGGTGGTCGCACGCGCGATGGGCGTGCGGATCCTTGGTGTGCACAGTCACTCGGAGCGCCACGATGTTCCGCCCAACACCGACGCGGAGTTGGACGGGGTGCAGGCGGTCGCGAGAAGACGGTCACTAGCGTCGGCGGGGCCAGTCTCTCACGGTCCGGTTTCGAGCTCCGCGCGCGTGGGGGTGGTGATCGCCGTGCAGTACCGGGTCGGCGACTACCAACCACCAGCGCACCCGATGGTGACCGGAGAGTAACGCATCGCCATCTTCGGGCTCACCCCGCCATGTTGGTGGCTTGCTGGGTGATGGACCCGTCCTCGTCCTAGCTGTCGAACACGCTGCTGCGCACCTACGGGAAGGACGGTACAGAATCCGAGCGCGAGGATGAACGCAAGCGGGCCATACCCACCCCCGAGATTGAGGAGGATCCCCAGGCCCATGAACGCGCCGACCGCAATGGAGCCCCACCCGAGTCCACGGCGCAGCATGGCCAGGAGCGTACCTTGGGACCCACGGCTCGGCCAGGCCCCCGTTGGTGGCGCCGACGAGGCCACCCTCCAGAGGCTCCTCATGAAGTGACGGTCGAAGGCTCCTCCGAAAAGCCTCTCCCTCAGAGCCTCACTTCGGACGCGTCCAGGGCTGTTCGCGCATCGCGTTCGCTGGTTCTATGGTCATTGAATCTCGGGCACCTCGCCCGAGACGCAGCCGAAGAGGAGCCGAACCCCCGACGTGATGTCACTCTTCACGTCGTCACAAGTGTCGGAGCACAGCACGATCTGGTCCTGCTCGTTGAACTGCCAGCCCTCGGTGCAGTCGTCGACGTCGTCGGGCAGGACGAGCTTGGCGCCGTCGCTCGTCTCGAGGATGACGTTCACCTCGGTCAGGTCGAGCACTTCACCCGCAGGCGGCTCGGGGACGCTGTAGGTACACTGTCCGATCTGGCCGATGACCTAAGCGAGCCCTGCTTGGAGTGCGACGGAGAAGTTCGGCGCTTGGGACATGTCCGTGTGGCAATAGTCGGGGCCCTCGACGGTGCATCCCGCGGGTGCGGTCCCGCCGACTGAGGCGGCCTCGGAGAGCCATGGTCTGGTGTCCTCTCCGGTATCGGACGCCTCCTCGCTGCCCGGCGAGCCGATGATGAAGGTGTGGATCCCCTCCTCTGGCCCCGGCGGCGAGCCTCCAACCCCTCAGCCTACGCTTCCAGCTTACGTTTCGGTGGAGATCTCATCCTGACGCGACGATTCTCGGGAATCCATGGGGATCTCGCCGGTTGAGGGGGGCATCAGAAGCGCATCCACCGTCCGCCCCGAGATCGTTGCACGCCCCGCGCTAGTGCGGGCCCTGAGCGCCACCGAGGCCAGGCGCGCCTTTCACGACCGAGTGCTCGACCGCGTGCGCGAGTTCCTCGAAGATCACGCGATGCAAGGCAAGACCGGCGCCCGGGAGTTCTACGAGTCCGAGAAGACACTCCACGAGCGGCTGCTGGAGGCGGAGCGGGAGATCGTCGGTGATGTCATGGCCGCCTCCGACGTGGATGCGGACGCCATCGAGATCGAAGGTCGCGTCCATCGCCGGGTGCTCCGCAGTCGGCAGACTCCATGACCGCCTGTGGCGAAGTCGAGGTCGAGCGGTGGCTCTACAAGGACCGCGCCGACCCAACGGCGCACGCGCTGGCCGCGCTCGACCTCCGGCTCGGCATCGTCGAGGGGTTCTGGACGCAGCGAGCGGCCGAGCAAGCGTCGTGGGTGGTGACCCAGATGACGCCGGGCAAGGCGGAGGATCTGTTCGAGCGGGTGGGGAACATGGGGCCGTCCAAGAGCAGCCTGGACCGACTGCCCAAGGCGCTCGGCGAGCGCTGGGAGGCCCAGCGGGAGCAGTACGAGCAGGTCTTGCGCGAGGCGATCGTCGTGCCGAAGCAGGCACGGTCGGTGGCCGTCTCCATCGCCGGGGTGTTGGCTCCGGTCGACGGTGGCGCGAGCCCGACCGAGGTGCGAGCCAGCGCGGCCCGCGCCGGTCGCGTGAGCAAGGACCCGGCCGGGTATCGGGAACTCGGCTGCGCCACGATTACGTTCTGTGACGAGCAGGGGGACCTGATCTCGGCGATGACGCCGGTGGCGACAACTGGGAGTACCTCGGGACCCTGCCGGCGGGCCCGGAGATCCTCGACTTCTTCCACGCCACCGAGCACCTGGCGGCTGCCATCGCAGCGGTTCACGGGGACGGCACGCTGACCACTCGGCACAAGTTCGAGGCGCTGCGCGAGCGCCTGCTGACCGAAGACGACGGGGTGGGAGCGGTGATCAACGCCCTCGCCTACCTCCGTCGCACCCACCGACGCTGGCGCGGCAGGAACCGCAGGTGTGTCGGCGACCACTGGCGGGACGGGCAGCGGCGACGCGGACGGGGACGGCGTCGCCGACGCCGTCGATGTCTGCCCCGATCTCGACGATCTCGGCGATGACGACGGGGATGGAGTGCTGGCGCGCCTCGACATCTGCCTGAACGGCGACGACGATTTGGACACGGACCGCGATGGGGTGCCCGACGCCTGCGACCGGTGCACCGGCGCGGATGCATCGGGTGACAGCGACGAAGACGGGATGTGCGACCTCCCCATCTCCGGCGGCGGCTACGCCTGCGCGACCCAGCTCTTCAGCTCGGCGGGCTATTGCATGTGGGATTGCGATATCGACGCCTCCGTCGCCATCGCCACGTCGATCGATCCGGACGACGATACCTGCGGGCTCCTCGGCACCCGCCCGGATCCGGGCTGCTGCTACACGTGCGTGAACGACTGCGTGCAGATGCCCGCCACGGTCCCGGTCGTCGACTGCACCCGTGAAGTGAAGACGTGCCAGACGATCCTCCGCGACCAGCCCGACGCCGAGGACGGCGACTATCCCATCGATCCCGACGGCGAGGGCGGGAGCCCCGCCTTCGCAGCCTACTGCGACATGACGCGCGACGGCGGCGGCTGGACCTTGGTGGCCAAGGTCAATCCGGCTGACGCCCTCGATGTCAGCGAGCCTCGCGGCTTCCTAGCCCTCTCGCGCAACCGGGAACAGCTGCTGGACGCGGAGGGACGCGTGAACCAGGCGTCGGCATCGTACGGCTTCGCCACCATCCGGAACCTGGTAACCGACGACCAGACCGTGGCCAGATTCGAGCTCGTCAACGGTGCCGACTACCAAGAAACCCTTCCCTTCTTCAAGGTCGTCCGGAGCGAGAACCTCCGGCAATGGTTCAGCGGTGACGAGGCGACCGCCACGCCGACCTGCATCGATCCGGCGCTCTCGGACGAGTGCACCACGAACGCATTCGCCGTGCTCTCCGAAGCCGGAGGCGCCCGGTACTCGCTCGAGGGAATGGACCTGAACAAGCACGGCCTGCCGGCGGTCGAGGCGCTCGCCATGCGGCTCGAGGGCGATTTGGACGCGGCTCAGAGTGGTGTGTACTCCGGCAACCCCGACTGGGGCGGCTACAACACCTCCTGGGGCAATGGCCTCCTCATCTGGCTGCGGGATCGGACGGAATAGGGCCGGGCCCGGAAGCAGGGCGATGTGGGGGGCTCGACGTCCCGCTTGCCGGCTTTCGCGCCGAGGGTCGGACCTCGGGCGTCAGCGAGAAGTCCCCACGCTGGCCGAGCTGCCCCGGTGCCGCCGCGCCCGCGGCCTACGACGGCAGCCAGCGCCCGGCGGCGACGCGCTTCGCGCTCGGCGATTGGGTAGAGCTCTCCGCCGTGGTGACGACCCCGCTACCTCGCGCGCAGCCCCAACGCGGCTCGGCTCGGCTCACGATCGCAGTAGCTCGAGATCCCCTCGCCCGCGATCGACCGCGGTCCCCCGGTGGAAACGACGGGTGAGCCAGGTACCGGCGTCGTCGAACAGCGAGTAGAACACGGGGGTCGCGAGCAGCGTGAGGAGCAGGGACAGCGTCTGTCCGCCGACCACGAGGCCGGCGATGGCTCGGCTGTAGTCCGCCCCGATTCCGCGGGCCGTGATGAGCGGGAGCATGCCCGTCACGAACCCGATGGTCGTCATGAGGATGGGACGGAGCCGGTGCTGGTTCGCGAGAATTGTCGCGTCCTGCCACGGGAGCCCCTGCTCGCGCAGGCGGTTCGTGTGATCGACCTGGAGGATGGCGTTTTTCTTCACGATCCCGAACAGCACCAGCAGGCCGAGCGCGCTCAGCATGCTGAGCGGCTGCGCGAAGAGTAGCAGGGAAACCAAGGCGAACGGCAGCGTGAGCGGCAGGCTGATGAGGATGGTGAGCGGGTGCAGGAAGCTCTCGAACTGCGCGGCGAGGACGAGGTACATGAAGACGAACGACAGGGCAAAGGCGACCAGGAAGGAGCGCGCCACTCGTCCGGCCTCGCGGGTGCGCATGGCGGGGGACACGTCATAACCTGGGGGGAGCCGCTCGGCTCGGATCGCCGCCTCGAAGGCGGCCTGTACCTCGTTCTCGCCGTACCCGGGGCGCACGTTGGCGCTGATGGTCACCTGCCGCTGGCGGCCGGTGCGGTCTTGACCGTCTTCAGTAGAGGCAGACACGAGGCCAACGCGCCGGTGCAGGCGAGCACGATCACCCACCGATGCCGCAGTGAGGAGCGCAACGCCCGCAGGTAGGCGCGCTCGACCGGACGATAGAGCCAGTCCACGAGCCGCTCGAGCACGGGACGGCGCACGCCGGTGCCAGCCGGAGTCAGCCAGCGCGAAGCGAGCATCGGCGTCAGCGTGAACGACACGAGGAGGGAGACCGCGACGGCGAACGACATCGTGAGGCCGAAGCCCCGCAGCACCCTACCGATGATCCCGGTCACGAAGGCGATCGGCAGGAAGACCGCGAGCAGCGACAGGGTCGTGGCGAGCACGGCCAGCCCGATGTCCCTCGTGGCGAGGATCGCGGCGGGGAACGGCTTCTCGTGCTGCTCCTGCACGAACCGGAGGATGTTCTCGAGGATCACGATCGCGTTGTCGATCAAGATCCCGACGGACAGGGCCAGAGCGAGCAGGGTGATGACGTTGAGCGTCTCGCCTTGAAGCCACATGAGCGCGAACGTGCCGAGGATCGAGATGGGAATGGCGAGCGCCGCGATGACCGTCGAGCGAAGGGAGCCGAGAAAGACGAGGACGACGCCGGCGGCAAGGAATGCGCCGAAGACCAGGTGCTCCTTCACGTTGTTCACTTGCGTCCGGATGCTCTGCGACAGGTCCCGGATCACTTTGACCTTGACGCTCGCCGGGAGAGTCTGCTCTATCGGCCCCAACCGGTCGCGGAGCGCGTCCACGACCGCCACCGTGTTCCTACCGCTCTGCTTCTGGATGGCGAGCACGAGGACCGGCTCGCCGTCGACGCTGGAGTAGCTCTCGGCCTCCTCCTCCCCGTCCTCGATGGTCGCGACGTCCTCGACGCGGACCGGCGTCTCCCCGCGCTGGCGCACCACGATGCGGCCGAGCTGGCCCACCGTCTCGGCCCTCGCCTGCACGCGCAGATTGACGTCGCGCGGTCCAGTCTCGACCCGCCCGCCGGGCACGGCGAGGTTCTGGCCCACGAGCGCCCTCTGTACGTCGAGCCCGGTGAGGCCATGGCCCTGCAGGCGCTCGACGTCCAGGAGCACGTTGATCTGACGTCTCCTCCCGCCTCGGCGGGTGCCGCCCCGGGCCATCGAGTGACGACCGTCACCAACGGCCGGTCGACTTTGGGGAAGAAGTCGACGCCGAGGGCCCCATGTCCGGCGACGCCGACCACGACGATCGCGAGCATGAGGACGGAAGCAAACACGCTCCGCCGCACGGAGATACTGGCGAGCCACTGCATGGTTGGTTTCTCTCGAGCTACCGCCCGACTTCACTTGACCGGCGACGCCGTCGCGCGCTTCGTGGCCTGGAGCGACGACGACGCGCTCGCTAACCTCCACTCCGTCGAGGACGCTCACGGACCCGTCGCGCTCGAGTCCGAGCTCGGCCAGGCGTTCCTCGATCCGCCCGTCCACGACCGCAAAGAGCCGATTCACGGAGCCCTCCCTGCGGACGGACGCCGTCGGGACCACCGCCGTCGGCTCGTCTTTCTGCTCCACCTGCGCAACGACGAACATCCCTGGACGCAACCGCTGATCTGGATTGGGCACTCCGGCCTCGACCACGAGCCCGCGGGTCGCAGTCTGGACGCTGGGATGGATGTACTCGACGAGGACCTCGAGCGGCGCGCCGGCGACGCCGAGCTCCTCGACGGGACTGCCCGGTCAAGCTACGGAAGCGAGCATGGCGTGGCGCCCCCGAGCGGCCTCCTGGACCTGTGCCAGCACGCGATCGGCACGACCGAAGTAGCGATCAGCTGGGGTCACGCCATCAATGCCCATGTGGGCACGGTCCTCGTTGCATTCGAGGAAGAACTCGCGGAGCCGAGCCGCTGCGTGCTCACGGTCGTGGAACTCCTCGAGCTCCCACAGCTCCCGCTTGAGGGTGCGGATGGCGCTCTCCACCTTGCCTCCGCCCTTGGGTCGGTACGCTCTGCCGACGACGAAGCGCGAAAAGTCGTCGAGCATGACCAGCACGTAGAGCTTGTCGTCGTGGACGCGAACCTCGGTGAAGTCAGCCTGCCATAACGCGTTGGGGCGGGGCGCCTCGAAGCGTTGCGGCGGCTCGCCCCGCGGCCGCTTCCCGCGCGCCTCGAGCACGTAGCCATGCGCCTCGAG
>JAFGBI010000150.1 GCA_016933275.1 Polyangiaceae bacterium
CTGAATCGCCGGGCGAAGCGCGGCGATTCAGCTCAAAACCCGCGCGTCCCCGCGCACTGGCTTCCCCCCCCGCGCGAAATCCAGGTTTAGAAGAGACTCAGGTCGACGGCGTGTGCCATCGCCTCGTAACCGGCATCGCTTGGATGCAAATGGTCGCCGCTATCGTATTCCGCCAGAAGCTGCGTCGGGTGCTCGGGATCTTGCAGTACGACATCGAAGTCCAACACCGCATCGAAGATACCGCTGCTTCGAATCCAACTATTGACCGCCTGTCGCTTGGCCTCGCCCTCTGGAGTGTAGTACCCTGGCAACGTCGTGCCCTCGAAGGGGGTCAGCGTTCCGCCATAGACCGATAGCCCCTCGGCGTGGGCGCGGTCCACGAGGTCAGTCAGGCCCGCGATGATGTCGTCCGCTTCCACTGCTTGATCGGGGATCCCAAACGCGCCGGGGAGGCCGATGTCATTGATGCCCATCATGATCACGACATACTCGACTCCGGGTTGAGCAAGAACGTCTCGGTCGAAACGGTCCCGAGCGTTGGGGCCCATGACGTCGTAGATCACTCGATTCCCGCTGATCCCTTGATTCAACACGCCAACGCTGCCGAACGGTCCTCCCCTGCGCCCCCCCGGTCCCCCACCTCCATTCAGTCGATTGGACAAGTAGTCTGGCCACCGCCGATTGGCGTTAGGGGTCGAACCCCAACCGTCGGCGATCGAGTCGCCGAACGCCACCACGGAGAACGCCCCGTGTGGAGCAGTCACGTCCACACCCGAGAGCCAATAGCGCGCCTCGGTCGTTTCCGTGGTTGGCAAGTCCTTGGCGCTCGTGAAGTTGCCTTCGTCGGAGACGTAAGTGGTCTGCATGCCCATCTCATGCCACGTCGCCGAACCGGTAGTATCAGGTAGGTAGATGCTCACCGCCAGACTGGACTGCGCGGGAACGAAGAGCCGTACCGGATCGCTGATTGCTTCACCACCGATCGGAATCGTGACTTGCGACCGCCTACCGAAGGTGAGCTTCCGGTCGGACCATGGGTAAATGGACGCGCCATCGCTCTGGAGAGCAACGTGCGCCGCTCTGACTTGCAGCTCGGAGTCGCCGAACACGTTCGAGAACCGAACCCGTACCCGCGTCCCACCAACACTCACGCGTGCAATCTGTCGCAGCGTCTGGTTGGAGAAGGTCTTGCTCGGCTCGAAGAAGACCGCGTCTGCTGGCAGCGGGCTCGAACTCCACGTCCCGACCCATTGAGCACACAGCTTCGAACTCGACGTGGCGAATAGCACCTCGTCCTCGTCAGCCGCACCAGTGCAACTGAGAACCCCCAAGCTCAGTGATGCCACACCGACCAACACCATCCGCGTCAACGAAGCTTTTTGCCAAGTGGTGTCACACATAACGTTCTTCATACCCTTCACTCCCCTGTGGATGTATCTAGGCACACGAGTATAGACCAGGGAGCCTGAAATGTCGGCACTGCATCTCCGTTCCCTCCCGGTCCCTCGCGAAGCTGCTCGCTGACCGCTCTGAAGAGTCGGATCGCCAAGAAAGGGCTTCTGCGCGAGGTCCGATCGAGTGCGCGGAAGGTGAATCAATTCTCGGCCCAAGCGCCGGGTCGGGGGCCGCGGAATCGTTGATTCTGAGGTCGACGTCAAATCCTGGGTGGCCGGGCTGCCGTCCGTGGGCGGCGTGAGGCCAAGGCACTGCCCATGCTGTGGGTCGCCGAGCCGTCCGGTTCGGTATCCGTTGGGCCTTGGTCGGCCACGGCACGCGAGAGCGGCGGGTTCCCGGCCCTCTGTTCCCTCAAGCTGCCTCCGCCCAGACGGTGATCCCGGTTCGTCGATATCGGTGTCGGAGGCCACCAACCCACGCCGAGCGTCCTACCTCGACGACATCCCCTACTGACCCCCGTCCCGGTTTGCCGGGAGCCGGGGTGCTTCGCACCCCGGCTCCTGCCGCCGACCGCCCGCACCCGGCCACCTCGTAGCCATCGCCATCACCGGCGGTGACGGCCTATCCGCCGGCCCGGTGACGCCCATCAAATAGCCGGATCTTTCCGCCACCCTTCAGACGGGCGCGCAACAGCGCTTCATTGCGGCACGCGTTCACGCCCCAGTCGACCCGGGCGACGCGAGTCCCAGAAGCGGAGCGTACCTGGGTACGTGAGCGCCCCACGCCCTCACCCACACTGCTCCGCAGTGCGAAGCCGGAGGACGCGGGTCCCGGGAGCGCAGGAGCAACCCCCAAGCGCTTTCCCACTCGAACTACGTTCAGGTGGGACCCACCGCCGACTTGCTGGCCTTACCTGGCTCCGCGGCGGCTCGCGTGGCTCGCCCTTCGCAACTTGACTCGAGATCGATGAGTTCTTCGCCTTGGGGACGCTAAACTGCCGGCACGAAGGGCCGAAGACAGTTGGTATACCTAGGTTGTACACGCCGCTGCACGGTGCGACTCTGTGCGAGGGAGCCCGACAGCAGCTCGGATGGAGAGCGAGAGGTCTTGAAGAAGCCGGCGATGTCTGTCTCAATGGAAGCCAACTGGGAGGGGATCCGCCGCATCCGCCAAGAGCTGGGCCTCCTGTTGGAGGGCTATTCACCCGAGCTTCGAGCAGCGACCATGATGGCAGCGACAGAACTCCTCGAGAATGCGGTGAAGTATGGAGACGCGGTGGCTCAATCGCCCCAGGTCGAGTTCGAGCTGAGTCTGGATCCCGGCGTCATCCAGCTCAAGGCGACGAACGGGTGTACGGCAGCGGAGAAGGTGGAGAGGCTGCGCTCGATACTTGACGATCTGGTCGCCGCCAGCGACCCCGAGGTCCTGTATCTGGAGCGTATTCGGCAACGGTCAGCGTCTGTCAGCGGGGTTCCGGACAGCGGTTTGGGACTCTATCGCATTGCCGTCGAGGGGGGATTCGACCTGGCCGTCACCTACACGGTTGGCGTGGTCAGCGTCCTCGCGTCAAGGAGTACTCGATGAATGAGCACATCTATGAGCGAAATGGTCTGAGCTGGGTGGTTTCCCGGTCGTCGGGTCAGGCAACGATCTTCTGGAAAGGGGTCGCGGATAGCCGCTTTCCCGGTCCGTTCTTGAATCCCCTCACCGACGAGTGGGGAGCCAAGTTGAGCAACGTGGAAGTGACCGTCGATCTCACGCAGCTCGAGTTCATGAACTCCGCGACGGTGACGCCGCTCATCAACTTGTTGAGGCGGCTGGACGAGAACGGCATGCCGGTTCGGGTGGTGTTGCTCGACGTGGAGTGGCAGCGCATCCATAGCAACTGCATGCGAGCCATCGCCAGAACGCTCAAGAACGTACAGGTTGAGCGCCGCTCCGCGTAACTTGCCATCGTATCACACCCACGGAGAACTGAATGTCAAGCAGCGCAGTCGCGTCGTACACGCTAGAGACCAAGCTTCATGAGACAGCTACCACCCTGGTCTACCGCGGGTTTCGTCACGCTGACGGATTGCCGGTGGTAGTGAAGGTGTTGCGCGAAGAGCTCCCGAACGTCATGGACCTCATGCGATTGCGTCAGGAGTATGCGTTGCTGCACTCTTTCGATGTGCCCGGTGTGGTTCGGCCGATCGAGCTAGGGCGAGCTGGGCATGGCCTCGAGCTAGTGCTCGAGGACGCGGGGGACACCTCGCTGCATGCGCTGATCGAGTCCGGTCGCTTGGACATTGAGCAGGCTCTCGGGTTCGCCATCGCTGCCACGAGGATCGTGGCCTCCGTTCATGGCCAGGGGATAGTCCACAAGGACTTGAAGCCACAGCACTTCGTGCTGAAGGCGGATGATCCACAATCCATGGTCTTGGTCGACTTCGGGCTAGCTACCCGCTTGTCCCATACTCAGGCGATGAGCCCTGTCACCCAGCTCGAGGGATCGCTGTCGTACATCGCTCCGGAGCAGACCGGTCGCATGAATCGGGTCATCGACAAGCGTTCCGATCTCTACTCTCTGGGGGTGTTGTTCTACGAGTTGTTCGCTGGCTGCTTGCCGTTCCAGGCAACCGATCCGACGGATCTGGTTCATAGTCACATTGCCCGTCAGCCTCGCCCTCCTCGTGAGGCCAACCCGGCGATCCCCAAGGTCTTGTCCGACATCATCCTCCGGCTGCTGTCCAAGGTGGCAGAGGACCGATACCAAAGCGCAGTAGGTCTCCTGGCAGATCTCGAGAGGTCGAAGAGGAGGCTCAACTCGAAAGGCGAGATCCCGCAGTTTCCGCTAGGCGAAGACGACGCTCCGGAAGGCCTCACCGTTCCGCAGAGGATGTACGGCAGGCAGGCCGAGATTCGCCGGATGATCGTCGCGTTCGAGCAGGTGAAGGCGGGTGATGCCGAGGTTCTGCTCCTGCTCGGCCAGTCTGGGATCGGGAAGTCTGCACTCGTCGCCGAGCTGCAACGACACATGGGGGAGGGGCCACGCTACGCCGCCAGCAAGTTCGACCACTTGTCGCGAGGGATGCCCTATGCCCCGCTCATCAACGCTTGCCGCCAGCTCGTGCACTCGTTGCTCGTCGAACCCCACGACGAGCTTGCTCGCCGTGCCACCGCGCTCTTGGACGCTCTCGGGCCCAACGGCAAGCTGATCGTCGAGTTGATCCCCGAACTGGAGACCGTCATCGGCGTGCAGCCCAATGTCCCCGAGCTAGGACCGACGGAATCTCAGAGGCGCTTGGAGCTCGTCCTGCAGCGCTTCCTGATGGCATTTGCCGAGCCTCAGCACCCACTCGTTCTCTTCCTGGATGATCTGCAGTGGGCCGATGCCGCCTCCTTGAGGCTTCTCGAGGTGGTACTGAGCGCACCGGATCGCCGGCACTGCTTGATGATCGGGGCGTACCGCGACGGCGAGGTCGACGCGGTTCATCCTCTCACGTTCGTCCTCGACCAGCTCCGCCAGGCGGGCGTGCGCATGAGCGAGTTGACGCTGGGACCCCTGGGCCAGAGTGACGTACAGAATCTCGTCGCGGATACGTTCCGGTCCCAAACGGAGCGGGTCACGGAGTTGGCCGCGGTTCTGTTCGAGAAGACGCGAGGGAACCCGTTCTTCCTCCACCAGATGCTCGTGACCCTCTATCGCGACGAGCTGATCCGCTTCGACCCGCAACAGCGTGCTTGGGAGTGGGATCTCGATCGAGTACGAGAGGCACTCGTCACCGACAATGTCGTCGAGTTCATGATCGCGCGCTTGCGACACCTGTCTCCCGCGGCGCAGGAGGTGCTTCGCGTCGCGGCGTGTGTGGGACACCGCTTCGATAGTGATACGTTGGGCGTGGTGACCGGGAGCTCCATGAGGGAGCTCCACTCGAGCCTCTGGGAAGCGCTACAGCAGGGGCTCATCCTTCCCCTGGATAGCAGGTATCGTTATGGGGCCGAAGCCGCGTGCGGCGGCGATGGCGAACGAGTGCCCAACGCAGGTTACCGATTCTTGCACGATCGCGTGCAGCAGGCAGCCTACGCCCTCATCGATCCCGACGAGAAGGAGGGAGTACATCTCAACATTGGGCGGCTGCTGCTCGCTCAGGCGGAGAACGACCCCCAAGACGACCATCTCTTCGGTGTGGTGGATCATCTGAACCAGGCGTTACGGCTGGTCACCGGGGAAGAGCGGAACCGGCTGGCTCGGCTCAATCTCTCTGCTGGCCAGAGGGCACGCGCTGCGGCCGCCCCAGCATCTGGAATCCCGTACCTGGAGGTTGCCATAGAGTTGCTGGGCGAAGACCAATGGTCTGCCGAGTATGGTTTAGCCTTCTCCGCCCACTTGCTCAAGGCAGCGTGCGAGTACCTGGTCGGGAACTTGAGCGAGGCGTTTCGATTGCTTGACGTCATCGAAGAGCACGCCGCCACCGTCTTGGACCGCTGCGCTGGGAGAGAGCTCCGCATGGAGTTGTTGTCCAAGACGGGCCGAACGGTAGAGGCATGTAAACTGACGGTGGAGGTTTCCCTCTTGTTGGGAGTGGAGCTCCCGGCCCCGGATGACAAGAAGGCGATGCAGGCCGCCACCGGACAGGAATTCGGTGCGCTTCAGGGAGCGCTGGCTGGGCGGGACATCGAATCACTGGCAGAGCTTGCGCCGATGGTCGATCCCCATCGTTTGGCGCTGATGCGCGCATTCGTGGAGGGATTCCCTGCTGCATTCCAGACCAACCAAGAGCAGTTTGCCTTGCTCGTTTTGAAGTCTGTCGCGCTGAGTTTGAGCAGCGGGCTAGCTCCGAGCTCGTCACTGGCATTTGCGCAATACGGCGTCGTACACCTGATTGCGACGGGTGACTACGTGACCGCGTACCGGTTTGGAAAGCTGGGGGTCGAGCTGGGTGCGAAGACCGAACACGCCGCGTTCGGAGGGTCCACGCATTTCATCTTCGGCGGGTTTCTCGCGCACTGGCGCGACCACGTTTCGGTGGCTGTCGAGCACCTCCTCTCAGGTCTGCGCCTCAGCCTCGAGTCCGGCGACGTGCAGTACGCGGCCTACTGCGCTTCCGTCGCGCAGTTCTATCGACTGTATGCCGGGACTGCTCTCCACGACGTGGAGCAACCGCTCCAGGACGCCATCGAACTCTCCCGCCGCATGGGCGACGTAATCAATCTCAGCTTCTGCCAAGTCCTACGTCAGCTCATGGCTGCTCTGCGGGGAAAAACGGAGCCGCGAGGCAGCTTGTACGATGCGGAGTTCGACCGGGAGAAGCTCCAGTCTCTGCCGTACCCAGCGCAGTCGTTCGCCGCCACTGCTGCGGCGATGGCCTCCTATCTGGCAGGTGACTTCGAGGCTGCCGTGGACGCGACCGATAGGTGTCAACCGCTTCCTGCGAACTTCTTCAACGGCGACCATATGTTCTATCGCGCCCTCGCCCTCGTGCAGCAGGCTCGCGTCGTGGCACCCAGTGAGCAAGAGGCGCTGCTCGCCCGGGCGCGCGAGGCGTGCGATACGTTGAAAGGGTTCGCCGAGACCGCTCCATCCAACCACGCTTCCCGCTACGCCCTCGTTCGCGCTGAACTGGCGGCGTTCGATGGCAAGCCGATCGACGCCATGGATCTCTACGAGCAGGCCATTCAGTTGGCCCATGAGCACGACTTCACGCATCTGGAGGCGTTGGGAAACGAATTGTGTGGCGACTTCCATCTCGCCCAGCGGCGTCCCACGGCGGCGCGCGGCTATCTCCAGAATGCCCACTACTGCTACGGGCGTTGGGGCGCCACGGACAAACTACGCCAACTCGGCGAGAGGCATCCCCGCTGGTTCGATGATGATGTCGACGCCCGCCCCACGACTCATCGGACCACTGTCGCGACGACGCAACCCACTACCTATTTGGGTGGCTCGCTCGACTTGGCCGCGGCGATTCGCACGAGCCAGACCGTCGTGAGCGAGCTGGTCCTCGACCGGGTGGTGGAGCAGCTGATGCAGGCGCTCCTCGAAAACTCTGGAGCACAGCGTGGCTTTCTCGTGCTAGCTCGTGGCGAGGCGCTGAGAATCGAGGCTGCCATCACCGTCGACCCCGACCGCGTAGCGGTCGGTCTCGCCCAAGCGCTCGTGCAGGGCGAGCTGGCCTCGACCGTGGTGCGGTACGTGGCGCGAGTGAAGCATACGGTGGTGTTGGCTGACGCGAGTCGGGACCAGCGATTTGCGTCGGATCCCTATGTGGTTCGCTGCCAGCCCAAGTCGATCGTCTGCGTTCCCATGATGTATCGCGGATCCCTCACAGGTGTCCTCTATCTCGAGAACAATCTAGCCACCGACGCATTCAGCCCAGCTCGGACCGATCTGCTGCAACTGTTGGCGTCGCAAGCGGCTGCGGCGACGGAGAACGCGCGCCTCTATGGCGAGCTCAGCGCAACGACTGAACAGCTACGGAACGCCAACGATACCCTGGAGAGCCAAGTTGCTTCGCGTACTGCGGAGCTTCAACGGGTCCTCGGCGCACTCTGGAGCGAAATGGATCTGGCCCGCAAGATTCAAACGGTGCTACTGCCGGTCGATCTTCGGCTCCGCGACTATGACGTTGCGGCAGCGATGATTCCCGCCGAGGAAATAGGGGGAGACTACTACGATGTGATCTCACGGGGGTCAGTTGACTGGGTGCTCATCGGCGATGTGAGCGGGCATGGGGTGACAGCGGGGCTCATCATGATGATGGTGCAGTCCGCGGTGCGTGCCGTGCTCCAGGCAAGTCCCCCGAGCGTTTCGCCGGTTGCCGTCCTGGCACACGTCAACGCGAGCCTGTGGAATAACCTCGCACAGATTGGTGGTGGCCAGTACATGACCATCAGCGCCCTCAGACTCGAGGCGGGCAAGGTCACCCACGCGGGCCTGCATCAGGACATCTTCGTTCACCGCGGATCCACCAGTCAGGTCGAGCGTGTCGAGACCGACGGGTTGTACATCGGCCTCGTTGAGGACATCTCCACCGCGCTGCAGGAGCGCACCATAGAGCTAGCACCTGGCGACACCATCCTGCTCTACTCCGATGGTTTGCCGGAACGCCAGATGGAAGGGGATCGGCGGCTCGGCATAGCTGGACTAGCCAGGAGGTTTGCGGCTGCTGTTGAGCGCTCGGAAGCGCCGCAAGCGATCGTCAAGACCCTGCTCGCGCCGGTCGCCGGGAAGAACCTCGAAGATGACGCAACGGTGGTAGCGCTTCGCTACGCTCCGGGGCGGGGCAACCAAGCCTAGGTACTTCGCGCCGACGACGGACGACATTCCCGAATCCGAAGCAGATTTCGAGTCTCATCCGCGTCCGCCCCCCCACTTGCCCGCACCTGGAGAACTCGAGTCAAACTCGATGAGTTGCTCGCCCCAAGAACGCCAGCGTCAGCGATGCTTGTGCGCGTCCGCGATGGGAAGCTCTATGACGACGGTCGTCCCGCGGCCCGGCTCGCTCGCCATGCGGATGTGCCCGCGGTGGCGCTCGATGATCCGGAAGGCGATGGCGAGGCTCAGGCCGGTGCCGACGCGGACCCCCTTCGTGGTGAATCCCGGGTCGAAGGCGCGTTCGAGGTGCTCCTGCTCCATGCCGCGTCCGGTGTCCGCGATCTCGATCCTCACCGTCGCCTCGGTCGCGCGCGTACGCAGCGTGATCGATCCCGGACCGTTGATGGCCTCGGCGGCATTGGTGAGCACGATCGAGAACACCTGATTGAGCTCGCTCGCGTAGCAGCGCACCCGCGGTAGCCCGCCCAATTCCCGCACGATTTCGATCCCGCCTCCGAGCCGATGTGCGAGCAGGCCGAGGGCACTCTCCAACCCCTCGTGGATGTCGGCCCACTGCCGTGGGGACTCGTCGAGCCGGGCGAACCTCCGCAAAGCCTGGAAGACGTGGAAGATGCGCGTGCCCGCCTCTCGGGTCACCCGGTTGGTTTCCTCGAGCACTCCGAGCGCGCGGGTCAGGCTGGGCGATTCGGCCAATGTGGCGAATATCTCGGGGGACTCGCGCAGTCGCAGGATGGCTCGTTCGGCAGCATCCACGTTGGTTGGAAGCCGAAGACCTCATCCATGGTGTCGAGCGTCACCGCGAGGATCCGCTCGCGGCTCTGGGCTGCATTGAGCTCCGTCGACACCCGGCAGAGCAGGCGCATTTCGTTGATCCGTCGGGGCTGCCGCGGCTCGTGCTCAGCGTCCGTTCCCATCTCTCGCCGACTCGCCACCTCCGCGTCATCTCACGGGGACGTTACGGCTGCAAAGGGGGACACTCACCCCCCTTCCGCGGTTGTCGGCCGGCGCACGCGTCGAGTCCCGGCGGCTCGGAGCCCACGCGCTGACGGCGCATGGTAGTGGCCGATCGCGGCTCCCCCCAATTCGCAGGCGATCGTCACGTCGTGCTCGTGATCGTTGGCTGGTGGCACCGACCTGGCGTTCCTGCTCGACCTCGGGGATCCCGCGGCGACGGAGGGACAGTTCGCCGCGGCCCTCGCCGCCGTGCGGAACGAGCTGATGGTGGGCTGCGGCCCGTAGAACCGATCGCCGGTCCACGAACAACAAAAAGCGCACGCCGGTCCTTGCGACCTGGCCGGAGAGTCACCACGAATGGGTGCCTGAATGGAAAGACCCCTGACATGGCACAGCGACTCCACCCACTATGCCTGATGGTGGCCGTGACCGGCCTTGGCCTGCTCCCCGCTCCCGCTCTGGCGCAGCAGTCCTCCACCGAAGAGCGCGCGCCCGCCGCTGCGCCCACGCTCTCCAACGCGACCACGGCGGACGAAACCGCTGCGAGCGCTCCCGGCGGGGACACCCCGGGCACGGGTGGACCGTCCGCCGCGGCCGCGCCGCCCGCCGCGCTCTCCGCGCCGTCCGCCTCACCTTCCGTGGCCGCGCCGACCGAACGACCCCTGGACGCGACCTCGCCCGAAGCGCCGACCGCCAAAACCGCGACGGCACCCTCGTCACCGGCGCCGATCGCCACGACCGCGACGGCACCCTCGTCCCAGGAGCCAACCGCGACGGCCGCTTCGGCCCGTGAGGGGCACCGGGTCCTGGGCGTCGCCCTGGGGGCTGAGCTCGGCTTTCTTTCGGCCTTACACCACACGGTGCAGTTCTCGAAGGACGGGAGCCGGATCGACTACGTGAAGGACGCCGGGCAGGACGTCCTCTTCCCCTTCGCTCGCCTCGGGGCCGAGCTCTTCCTCCGGGAGCGCACCGCCATCACGTTCGTCTACCAGCCCCTGAAGCTCGTCACCCAGGAGGTGGCGCCGCGCGATCTCACCATCGACGACGAGTTCTTCACGCAGGGCACGCCGATGACCTTCACCTACGGCTTCCCCTTCTGGCGCGCCGGCATCGCGCGCGACGTGCTCAGGAGCCCGCGGCACGACCTCTGGCTCGGCGGAGGACTGCAGATCCGCGACGCCACCATCGAATTCGCGTCGCGGGACGGCGAGCAGTTGGTCACCAACCGCAATGTCGGCCCGGTGCCGCTGCTGCGCGCCGCCGGACGGGTCACTTTCCCGTCCGGACGGTTCCTCGAGGGTGAGGTGGACGGCTTCTACGCGCCCATCAAGTACATCAACGGCGCCGACACCGACGTCGAGGGTGCCGTGGTGGACCTGAGCGTGCGCGGCGGCACGCCCATCGCGGAGGTCGGTGAGGTCTTCCTCAATTTGCGCTACTTCGGCGGCGGCGCCGACGGCACGGGCAGCGACGATGGCCCCGGCGACGGTTATACCAGCAACTGGCTCCACTTCTTGACGCTATCGCTCGGTGCGCGGGTCCGGGCGCTGTAGGCATCGTCCGCGTGCCCGGGTGCGAGACGCTCGATGCGGTGGGCCTCGTCAAGGTCGCATGCCTCCGCCTCGACTCCTGCGCCGTGGACCGTCAGATCGACGTGAGCGTGCCCGCTACGGACACGCTCACCGTGCCCTACGTGCTGGACAACTCGTGCGATTGAGCCTGCCGTGACGGGGAGGGTGGGCGAACCTCCGCCGGCGGAGCGCTACGCGCCTCGGTTCGCCGACCCGCTGGTGGGCACGGAATAACCCGCGCGCGCGTTCCAGAGCACGAGCGGCGGCGGCTAGTCCGCCGCGACCACCTCGACCCGTTCGACCAGGAGGCGCACCGCGGGCGCGGGGTCCGCGTCGGTGCAGTTGAGCGCGATCGCCATGCCCTTGTCGGTGTCCGGCCCCATGCAGAAGGGACGGTCGACGTCGAGCCAGTCGGAGGCGTGGGTGAAGGGCCCGTCCGGCTCCGGCAGCGGGGAGAGGCCGTCGACGACCAGCGACGGCTCCTCGCTGCAGGCCGACTGCTCCCACCACCAGAGCCCGGGCGCGGAGTCCGTCGAGCTCTGGAAGCGGACGCGGTACCGGATCTGGTGCTGGTTCGAGATCGTCGCCAGGCGGAAGGCGAGCATCGCCGCAGGGCCGCGCTCGTCCCAGTCGGCGCAGGCCGTCAAGGGCCCGCCGAGCTCGAGGCAACCGCCCGCCTCGCAGGGGGAGCCCGCGGCGCCAGACGCATGGTAGGTCACGGCGCCGTGCGCGCCCTCGTGGGGCCCCCCGTCGAAGTCGACGAGGCTCACGGGGAGCCCCGACGACACCACCGTGTAGCCGCGGTCCGTGACCACCGCCTCGAACCCCGCGAAGCTAAAAAGCGGGCGCTCGAGCTCGAATGCCACCCGCCGGCCCACGATCGCGGTGAGGTCCGTGAAGCCCAGGGCCGCCGCGGGCCCCCAGGGCCAGCCCTGCCACTCGACGGGGAGGGGATCGCCCGTCGCCCCGTCCACGGCCGTGACGACCGAGGCGCCGAGCTCGCCGTAGCGGAGCGTCGTGTCCCAGACCACGCCGTCGGGGATGGGCAATCCAAGCCCCTGATCCGCGGAGAAGGTGAAGAGCCCGCCCGCGGGGACCGCCGGCCCCGGGAAGCTGTGGTGCGGCACGAGGTGTGGGGTGTCATCCTCGCGCAGCACCGTGACCGGCACCTCCCGTAACTCGACGCCCTCGGGCCCGCAGTCGTAGTGGACGACGACGATCCCGTCGCCGGCGAGCGACCGATCGCGCAGGCGCAAGCGGAGCTCGGGGCGGTGCAGGGCTCCGGTGGTGGAGTACTGCGGGGGGAAGACGAGCTGGTCGGGGGCGAGCGGGCTCGTCGCCACCGTGACGAGGTCGATGAGGGCGTCGATCTCGCTCGCGCGCGGGGGCGCGAGGTCGAAGGGCAGATCGTCGGCTGCAACCAACGGAACGCAGCCCGGCATTCCGGGTGGGCGGGCGATGGTGAGCAGGTAGTGGCCGCGCAGGGCCTCGTAGGCCGCGGTGCCGCCGTCGCCGCCGGTCGCCGTGCCGCCCACGGCCCCCCCGCGCGCCGGCGAATCGTCGCCTGCGGCCCCGCCACTCGACTGTGCGCCGCGGCCTGCCGCTCCCACCACTCCGCCACCCGCGGTCGCGGGGTCGTCTTCGCCACCGGCCGCCCCCGCGGCGCCTGACCCGGCTCCGGCCTTCGACGGCGCGCCGCCCACGCTCGCGCCGCCCGTCACGGCGGCGCCGCCGCTCGTCACCGCCCCACCCGCCGCGCGGCCCGCTCCCCGCGGTCCCTCCTGGCCGTCCGTCCCCGCGGCGCCACCGCGGGCAGCGGCGCCGCCCGTCGCGGGCACGCCCGCTTCGCCGGGCTGGTGGTCGTCCCCCTCGGAGGTCACCCTGCCGAGGCAACCGCTCGCGAAGACCGCGGTGAGCAGCGCGACGAAGACGACACGCCCGGGTTGGCCAAGAAGAGAAGCCATCCAGACCATATTACACCTGACGCCGGCGACCGCCCCTCATCTGTCAGGAGTCTATCACGCCGGCCGCTTTCAGGATCCTCGCCGCCACCCCCTCGCTCCCGGTCGCAGCTCGGCGACCCTCGTATGAGGTAGGCCTTCGTTGCGCTGGCGGCGCGGGCCGCCTCGACGGCGAGCTCCCCGCCGTGGCGGAACGCTTCCGTCACGCCTTTCCCTCCACACACCAGCCGCCCGTCGGCGGCGAGCCGAGTCGGTGGAACTGGAACCGGTAGCCCCGCGTCGACCTCGGGGCAGACGGCGACGAGCTCGTACCGCCCCGACTCCGCCAGCTTCCGGATCCTCGCGACGACCCTCCCGTGCAGTGGTAGGAGCTCGATCCCGAGCCGGCGGCCGTGGTACTCAACCAGGCTCGAGTCGCCGGTTTCGAGGACGTCTCGGATGTCACGATGGAGCTCGGTGCGCGTTGCCTCGGCGGCTTCCGCATCCCGCTCCTCCTGGTCGCTCTTGAACCGTTCGCGGGTGTCCTCGAGCTCCGATTGCAGCGCCTTCAGCTCCTCCTGGAGTTCGTCCCGCTCTTCGGTGAGCTCGGTGTTCTCGCCGAGGTGGCGGTCACGGTCCTGCTCGGCGTCCGAGAGCTCGGCACGGGGCGAGTCGCGCTCCTCGACGAGCTGCTCGTACCGGTCCGCCAGCGTGTCGGTTGCGGTGCGGGGGCACGGCGCCGGCGTGGGCACGGACAGGGGGGCCTTGGGTGGGGCGTGGTCCAGGCGCAGCGGACGTGGCGAGGCCGATTGGGGCCCAAGGTCGGACGGCGCGGGTGTGCGCTGCCCCTCCCCATCGGGTGCACGTTGGATGGGCGTTCATCCCACCTACGCGCTGCTTCGTCGAGGATTGGTGCTGGCGAGCCTCATCGACACCGCGGGGGTGACGGTCCACGAGTACGGACACGCGCTCACCCTGACCGAGTACGGCTGGGTCGATCAGAAGAACACGGGCTTCTGGTGGGAGAGCGTTGCCAACTTCGTGACCGACACCTTCCTGACTTCGTCCTTCTGCGCGGACGCCAGGGATGCGCACGGGCTCGCGGAGGGCTGCACCCTCATCGAACTCGATACGGTCATCGGCCACTCCTACTGGACCCTCTGCATGAACCAGGACTACTACCAGGCCTGGCCGTTCTTGACCTACCTGACCCACAACCCCGACGGGTACCCGGGGCTCGGCCGGATGGTGCTGCCCGATCTGTTTCGCCACCACCTGGGCAACAACGAGCCCCCCCTGCACGTGCTCGAACGGCTGGCGGCGCCGGTCACCGTGCCGACGATCCTGGGGCGCTACTGGGCGCGCATGGCCTACCTCGACATCGACCACCCGCAGGCCCAGCGCGCGTTCTCCGACGCGCGCGACAGTCTGGACTTCGACAACCTGACCGCGGTAGGCCACGGGATCTACGCGCCGGTCGCGGGCCGCGCGCCGCGGTACGGCGGCGCGAACATCGTCCCGCTCGACGTGACCGGCGACGGCACCGTGAGCGTGCAGATCACCAACCTCGGCAACGGGCTGCCCGAGAGCAACTTCGTCGCCACCCTCTCCGTCCGCGCCGCGAACGGGTCGGTGCGCTACGTGGAGCTGCCGGGCGGGGTGGGGCAGGCGACAGTGGAGGGCGACGAGGAGGCGAGCCTGGTGGTGGTGAACGCGCCAGACGAGCTGTGCCTGTACGATCCAGAGTTCATCGACGCGGAGCCTTCCTCGGATCCCCCCAACACGCCGCTCAATTACGAGGTCCGGATCACGGGGGCGATCCCGACGGGCTGAACCCCCTCGTTGCGACCGGCCGAGTTCCTCTCGCCCCCGAAGCACGTCGGCTTCGGCGCGGAGGCTACCGGGGCAGCTTTTCCACGATCTCCTCGGTGACCTCCCAGAGACGCCGCGCCAGGGCAGAATCGTTGGCGTCCGCGCGCGGTCGAGCCAGGTTGCTGTCCGCGAAGTACTCGCCCGTGACCGTCGCCACGGAGGGGTGGGTGGCGACGAAGACCTGCGTCGCCGCACCCTGGGCGGTGGTCTTCAAGAGGAGCGGCCGGACCACCCGGAAGATCGCTTCTGCCGCGCGGGGGAGGTGCCGGGAGAGGTTGGTGGGGATCACGCCGGGGTGGATGGCGTTCGCCGTGCGTCGCGTCCCGCCGAGCCGCCGCGCCAACTCCTTCGCGAAGAGCAGGTTGGCGAGCTTGGATTGTCCGTAGTGCCCCCAGGGGGTGTAGTTCCGGTCCGCGGCGAGGTCGTCGAAGCGGATCCCCTCGCGGGGGGCCTGCAGGTGGGCGCGACTGCTCACCATCACCACGCGACCGTCGTCGGCGAGCGCGTCGAGGAGGCCGGTGACCAGGAGGAAATGCCCGACGTGGTTGGTGAAGAGCTGGAGCTCGACGCCGAACGCCTGCTCGCGCCGGGGGAGCGCCATGATGCCAGCGTTGCCGATCAGCGCGGCGAGCCGCTCCCCCCGCGCGAGCACGGACTCCACGCAGGCGCGAACGCTCCGCGGGTCGGACAACTCGCAGGCGAGCGGCACTGCGTCACCCCCGACCGACGCGCAGGCCGCGCGCGCCTTCTCGAGCGTCCGGGCGGTGCCGAGCACCTGGGCCCCGCGCAGCGTGAGGACGCGCATCGTCTCCAGTCCGAGTCCGGAGCTGCACCCCGTCACCAGGTAGGTCTTGCCGGCGAGGGACATCCCCGCGGTAACGTCCTCGGCGGTGGATCCGTGGCCGAACCCGCTCGGGCCGGGCTTCTGGAAGTACTGGTAGAGTGACATCGCTGCCTCCCGGTTCGGCCGCAGGATACCCCGCTGGCCGCCGCGACGCTCGGTCTTGCGCCGGGCGGAGCCGACCGCGCCCGGTCGCTCTCGGGGACGGCGAGCGCCAGCGTGAACTGCGGGCGGAGCGCAAAACGGTGTCTGCGTCGGCGGCCATTCGTCGGGCCCGAGGTGACTGCGGGTTCACCGCGGCTGGCTTGAACCTTGCTTCTGCTGGGGCCATCGCGAACGATCCCGCTCGCAGCATCCGCGACTTCCTCCGCTTCATGGCGCAACTTGGCACAATCGGGGTTGTGCCATCCCTGATCGGTTGCGGCAGTGCCGATGAGTTGGAGACGGACGCGGGTGCCGAGATGGCGACGGGGGGCCAGCGAGGAGGGGACGATCCTTCCGGTGGCTCGGACAGCGACTCGGGCGGAGTCGCGACGGGTGGAGTCGAGGACGGCTCGGGTGGCGATGAGAATGGCGGCGCGAGGGGCGGAGCCGGGGCCGCTGGCGGCTCGATCGGCGGAGGAGGTAGTGGTTCTGGCGCCACCGGCGGCGCGATGGGCGGAGCCGGTGGCGAAGGCGGAGGAGCGACCGGTGGTGACGGCTCCGGGGCGACGGGAGGGATCGTTGCGACGGGCGGCGGCAGCTCCGGAGGGACGGGCAACGCCGACGTGTGTCCCGGCGTCGAGCCTCCTGACCCTGGCTACCCAACGTGTCGGAGCCAGGCTGACTGCCAGGCGAGCGAGTCCTGTCGTTCGGACCCGCCGACGGGTGCCGGTCTGTGCGGAGCATGCCTGCCGACCCTCGTGGAGTGCGATTCGGACGCGAGCTGTGGAGCGGGCTCGGTCTGCGTGACGAACCCCGACCCCTGCCAATGCAGGGGTCAGGGGACGCTTTGCGTTCCCGCCTGCACCGAGGACAGCTGCCTGCCCACGGAAGCGTGCGCGGCGGATGGACACTGCGTCCCACGCCGTTGCGAGGAGGGCTTCGAGTGCCCTGCGGATCAGCTGTGCGCTCCAGACCGAGGCGACGAGCATGGCTGCGCGTGGGCGCAGTGCGATCTCGGAGAGAGGACATGTCCCGAAGGATTCGTTTGCGATCCCGGATCCTCACTCACTGGTTGCCGTCGGCTGCTGTGCAGCGAAGGCGCGACGTGCCCGGACAACCACCGGTGCCCAGGGGACGGGGACTCTTGCACGCGGCTGAGCTGCACGAGCGACGCCGAGTGCGACTGCGGCGCCTGCGTCAACGGGACCTGCATGGACCGTCCGTACCTCTGCGTGCTGCTACCGTGGTGAGAGCAGCACCCTTCGGCGGCAGCGCTCTCCCCTCGGTATCGAGATGAGCCCGCGCGCCGCAGCCCCGAGGCGGGCCCTGGCGGTCACAGCCCGAGGGCACCCCAACAGGCGAGCTTGCGGTCGGCGCGCAGGCCGCAAGCGAAGGGGGAGGGCCCAGCCCTTTCAAGGTGCCTTCCGATGTAGGTCCATCTGATCCATTTCCTACTTTGTGGGATCCTTCTGCAGTGGTTCCGAGAAA
>JAFGBI010000151.1 GCA_016933275.1 Polyangiaceae bacterium
CTCCCATCAGCGCATCGACCTCGGGCTTCGCAGGTTCGTTGTAGCCGGGCATCATGTCGTGCCCGTTGATCACCACCTGCAACGGGTTCGTGGAGCAGCCCTCGGTCACCGACGTCGAGGGGTAGTCCCCCGTGATCCCACCGGTTCCCATCCCGGTCGTGGGCCCTTGCCCGAAGACAGCGTCCGCGGCTTCTTGGAAGCTTGGGCGATGCCCGCAACCAGAAACCATGGGAAGCACCACTACGGCGACGACAATGGGTGCAGTCCGATGAGGGTGGCGCATGTCTACGAGGCTCCTTGAGCAAACCCCTGCCTCCGCCATGGCGGAGGCGCTGTCGCTCGCAAATTTCCAGCCGGGTTCGATTGGACTCGGCCTACCCCGTGAAGGTCCGCGAACCCGCAGACTGATCACCAAAAAGAGATAGAACGTCAGCCCAACCGCCGCGCACGCGTCATCGGCACGGGCACACGTTCTGCCGGTGCGCTGCTGGGGCAGCGACGACCATGGCCCGGCGTCGCAGCGTGCAGCGACGTCCACTGCGATCTCCGCCGGCCGCGACCACACCTCCGGCATCCGGTCGAACAGCGCGTTCGTCTGCTCGGGAAGCGACGGCTTCGTCCAGGCTTCCCCTCCTGCCGACACCTTCACCCCTCGGTCATCGGGAGCACGGACAGCGAATACGAAGGACCACCCGCCGACCTACCTGGCCAGCCGCCTGCCCGCTGCCGGACGCCGATCTCCAGAACCGGTTCCGTTCCCGCTCCCGGCCCCCAAATCCCCGGCTCGCCCAGCGTGCCGCCGATCGAGGGTGACGACGGACGCAACACCGTTCGGCCTTGCCCAGGCGTGGGCTATCATCCCCTGATGAACGCCTCGCAGCTCTCCTCCGCAGTCGCCGCGCTCGCTGGGTTTGCACTCCTGGCCGCGTGTGGTGGCAGGACCGCGAGGGACCACGGCGCGGCGGGGAGCCCCGACGACAGTGGCGGATATGCGGGCAGCGGCGCAACCTCGCCCGGCGGTGCGGCGGGAGCAGCCGGTGCGAGTGCCGCAGCGTCGCCCGGTGGCGAGGCGGGGACGACCGGTGCCGGCGGAGTCATGTCCTGCGCCGAAATCGAAGCGGCCTACGCGGACGCCGCGGAAGCGGCTCGCCGCTGCGTCCCCGGCTCAACGGCTCCGGACTGCACCACGCTGATCAACGTCGGGTTGTTCTGCGGCTTCCCGATGGTCGCCAACGGCGCCAACACCTTGGCCCTCGCCGAACTCGATAGACTGTTCGCGGCCTATCGAGCAGCGGGCTGCGCGCCCGAGGTCCCTTGCGTGGCTCCGCCCGATGTATCGGTCGTCACCGAGGGTCCCACCTGCTCGGCCGAGGGCACCTGCCTCTCCATTGGCAACCGCTACGGTAGCGGGTACTGTCTCGATGTCGAGCCGAGCGCGCCCGCCGCGAGCTTCACGCTCTGCAACGATGACGACGACTGTGCCAGCAGCGGCACGCGCTGCCTCGCGGCCAACGGCGATCCCTGCTTCGGCCTCCTGCCGATGCGCAGCTGCGTCGTGGACGAGGACTGCTCGTTGGGTGCTGTCTGCGTGGAGTCCGCTTGCGGAGGGACGATGTGCAGCATCGCCTGCCCCGAGGCCCCCTGTGCAGACACCGCGGACTGCCTCGACGGTCGCTGCGTCGAGAAGGCCTGCGACGCGGCCGGGGCTGCCCCCTGCGCTGACCTCTTCTCCTGCTCTCCCGGCGAGTCGGGCGCCGACACGCGCGGCTGCGTGCCGCTCCAGTGCATCTCTTCTGCGAATTGTCCCCTTGGTTGGGTCTGCGCGCCTGGTTCCGACGCGGGCGTGCACGGTTGTCGCGGAGCCGACTGCACCAGGGACCGTGACTGCGCGTGCGGTTCGTGCGTGTCCGGGCGATGCGCGGTGTCACCCGGGTTCTGTGTCGCGGACTGGTTCTGACCTACTAGCGCACCGATCGGGTTGCCGACAGCAACGGCAGCGCTGGAAACGCGTCTGTGCGAGGCGAGGACGCGCTTCCAGCGTTGCCTCTGGAGAGGTCTGCTGCTGGTTCGGTGCTCTAGGTTGTTGATTTGACGCAGCAATCAACGTGATTGCGGCTCTTGCGACCCCGGCCCCGCTCTACCCCTGCGGTGCCGAGAGGGGTGAGGGCAGCGGATCGGCGGCCCAGCTGCCCTCGCCGAGGGGCGTCACCCTTGTCACTCCTGCAGCCGGGGAGGCAAGCTAGGCTAGCGGGGTTGCGGCCAATCCGCCCCTTCATATTACCGTCGAGCTGATCCAAGCCATCGTTCGCCAGACCACGGTGCTCATCGCCCAGCTGGCGACCTCCGGGGGCTGGCGAGCACCGTTGGCCCAGCTCGCCGATCAGGTATTCCAGGACCTGGCGAGCGAGCTCGAGCACCAAGGGGTGAGCCGCAAGGTGAGCGCGAACATGTTCGGCATGGGGCTCCGGAGCTACCAGCGCCGGGTCTGCCGGCTCACCGAGAGCTCGGGCGAGCGGGGCCGCTCCCTATGGGAAGCCGTGCTCGACTACATTCGCGAGCACGGGATCACGCCACGGACCGAGATCCTGCGGGCATTCGTGGCCGAGGACGATGTCCTGCTCCGTGGCGTCCTGTTCGACCTCTGCGAGAGCCGCCTGGTTCTCCAGGCGGGACAGGGGATCCAGTCGGTGTATCGGGCGGTGTCCCCGGAGGAGATGGGCGCGCTCGGTGCGGTCCGCTCGAGCGAGGGTCTGGACGAGCTCGTCTGGGCGATGGTCTACCGCGAGGGCCCGCTCACCCGAGAGGACCTGCTCCAGCGGACGCACATCGAGCGCACGGAGCTCGACCCCGCCCTCCAGCGACTGGTCGCCACGGCGCGCGTCGAGCGGGCCGACGACGAGTCCGGCGGGGTGAAATACCGCGCCGCAGCGCTGTATGTGCCGCTCGGCTCCCCGGTCGGGTGGGAAGCCGCTATCTTCGACCACTACCAGGCGATGGTGAAGACCATCCTCTGCCGGCGGCGCGAGGACCGCGCCGCCCCTGGGATCGCCGACCGCGTCGGGGGAAGCACCTATACGCTGGACGTGTGGCCCGGACACCCCTTGGAGGAGCGCGCCCAGGAGACGCTCGGGCGCCTTCGCACCACCCTGGTCGAGCTCCGCGAGCAGGTCGAAGCGTACAACGCAGCGAACGAGACACCAGACCGGTACACTCAGGTCGTGCTGTACGTGGGCCAGTGCTTGATCCAGCAGGATCGGGGGGGCGGCGATGAGGGATTGGCCGCCCGAGGTGACTCGAGTACTGATCGGCGCGGCATGTCTTCTGCTCGGCGCTGCCGCCTGCCGAAGGATTGGGCCGCAGGCGGGGAGCGAAACCAACTTCCTCCGGGCTTGCACCGGGAGCTGCGAGGGCGGGCTCGAGTGCGTCTGCGGGGTCTGCACTCGACCGTGCGCGGCGAACAACGACTGCGCACCGTTGGCGCCGAGCGCGACGTGCTTCGACGCCGCGACGTTCTGCACCGACGCGTCAGAGGCCGCCTTCTGCGACCTGTCCTGCTATGCCGACGTGGACTGCGAGTCGCTCGGCACGGCATTCCGCTGCGAGGGCGGCCGCTGCCGCCTGCCGGGCTTCGGGGCGGGCGGAAGACGACCAACCCTACCATCCCGCGCAGCCGGTGACGGTCATCTCGTTCTGCGGCCGGTTCGACGCCCTGATGCCCTATGGGGGTGGCGAGCAGCAGCTAGCTCCAACGAAGACCCCGAGAGATTGCCTGCCAGAGCCAAGTGGGCAAGCCTGGAGTTGGTTTGGAGTGCGTTTCTAGCGGCGCCGTTGGGGGACGTTCTACGGGGATCAGTCCCTCCTCGGCGACGACGACGGGTCAGTCCCGAGCGCCCGGCGTCTCGACCGGCGCCACACCACGAGCGCGACGACGATCGAGGTTCTGATGCTGAGGTTCGCCCAGGCAGGCCTCACCCGCAGTACTTGTCCATGTCCGGCTCGAGGGGAAGCTCGAACGGGTGCGTCCCCGAGTAGGTGACGCACGGGTCGAACCAACTCTTGATGTTGTCATAGTACGAATCAGCCCCGGAGAGGCTCGAGTGCGCGGCCTCCGCGCCCATCAGGTGGCACGCCATCCCGATATGGAGGCTGCCCGCGATGCCGCCGCCTTGGCAATACTCCCACACCCAGACGGCGTCGGAGCCGCCGTTCCCGCTGCCGAAGATGAGGTAGTACCAGGTCCCGAGCGCGATGTTGCAGTTGACGTCGATCATCATCTCGCTCTTCGTCGCGTAGGAGTCGCTCTCCGTCACCGTACCGAAGTCGCACCCGACGCGCGCCATCGCGTCCACCGGGCCGTAGTCGACGAAATCGCGCACGGTCGAGCTATACCGGATCTGGAGCAGCCCGATCGTTGGATCGTCGCCGGCTCCCGTAACGCCCGCGAGCACGTTGTACGAGCTCTCCGCGTTGATCGCACCCACCAGGAACATCTGGCAGTACGTCTGCCACTCGGGGCCGGGCGGCGCGAACTCCGCACAGACGTTGATGATGGCTGTGACGATGGGTGCGCGCTCCGCCGCGCTCATGTCGCGGGCGCCCCACGGGAGTTGATCCATGCAGGCGTTGATCGCCGCGCTCGCGTTGGGGTCGATGGGGCTCGTCCCCCCGGTCCCCTCGCCGCCGGTGCCCGGGTTCCCACCGGCGCCGATGCCACCGGTAGGGCCGGCGCCGGTGCCGCCCTCGACGCCACCCGTGCCTCCCTCGACACCACCGGTACCGTCCTCCACGCCGCCCGTCCCCGCGGTCGCGCCGGTGGCTCGCACGCCGCTGCTTCCGCCCGGGATCCCCCCGGTGCCCCCCGTCGCCCCGCCCGTGCCAAGGACGCCCCCGGTGCCCCCCGTCGTCCCGCCCGTGCCAAGGACGCCCCCGGTGCCCCTCGTCGCCCCGCCCGTGCCGGAAGCGCCACCCGTGCCGACGACGCCGCCCGTGCCGGAAGCACCACCCGTGCCGACGACGCCGCCCGTGGCCACTGACGTGCCCCCGGTCCCGTTGACGACGCCTCCCGTGTTGGCGTCGGTCGCGGGACCTCCCTCGTCCGACGAACAGCCGATGAGCATCGCTGCGGACGCAGCCGCAACCATCAAGCCCTGCTTCTTGGTCATGGTTGGCCCTTTGTCATGCCATCCCATGGTAGCAGCCACCACGGACCCAGCAGACCAGCGCAGCCTTTTTTGGCGCAGGCTGGGGCAGCTGCCCGGCTGGGGGTGCGCCCCATTCGGCTGCAGCGCTGCCCGAAAGGAAAGTTTTGGCCCCCCGAGAATCTCGGGTGCTCGCTCCGTCTGTGGCCCCGCACCTGTGGGGCCTTTCGGGAACTGACCCGGGTGGTCGAGGAACACACCCAATGCTGCCCCACGACACCCGCATCGCTCGACGCTGTCGGCTCGACGCTACCGGCGGAGCGATGGCGTCGCGCAGCGGTGAGCGGATGCGACGACGGCCGCCCGCGATGGTAGCGAGCAGGCGGGTCCCCAAGCAACCGTGAGCGCGGTCTGGCACCTGCTGCGCCAGACCGGACGGCACGGATCGTACTGTCCGACCGGGAACGACAAAAGGGGCAGATACATGGAGCGGCAGATGACTGGCCCGGTGGGGCCTCGCGCGACGGTTGGCCAACGCGGCGCTGTGGGCCATGACGGCCGGGCCACATCCCCGGTGACGGTGCGCCTGCTCCTCGCGTGGATGCTGGCGGCGGCCGGTGCCAGTGGGGGGGTTGCGGCGGCTCGACCAACCACCACGATGGCACTGGCGGGAGGGAGGCAGTCACCGGAGGCAGTGCGGGCTCGAGCGGTGCAGCAGGCAGCGACGGTGGACGTTCGGGAAGCGGCGGCGCGACAGGCGGGGCCGACAGGTACAGTGGCTCGAGCGCCGCCAAGAGCTGGCCGCTGCACTTCAATCTCGGCAATCTCTACGTGGGGCTCGGCTAGGTGGCAAGGTCGTTCAGGTGTCGCTCGATGTCCGTAGCGGGCCTGGGGCCGGGGGGGCCCAGTGACGACGTCGTCCGCGCCCGCACCATCCATAGGAACGCGGTCAGGGTCACGGCACCGAGACCGAACGCGCACACCGTGGCGATCGTCACCGGCAACCCGAACGCGAACGGCTCCGAGAGGATGTACGCAGTGGTAACCACCGTCATGAAGACCGCCGGCGCCGTGGCCAGCCACTGTAGCGGGGTGGGCCGCCGCCGGAGGTAGGCAGCCCCGGTCCACAGCGCGACCGCCGCGAGCGTCTGGTTGGCCCAGCCGAAGTAGCGCCACACCACCGCAAAGTCCACGAGGCACAGGACGATGGAGACGGCGAACAGGGGTAGCGCGATCTTGTAGCGATCGAGCGGCCTCACCTGGGGGATACGCAGGTACTCGGCGAGGATCAGCCGGGCCACGCGGAAGGCCGTGTCGCCCGAGGTGATGGGCAGAACCACCACCCCGAGCACGGCCAGGGCGCCACCAAGGATGCCCATGGTGGAGACGCAAACCTCGTGCACCACCTGACCCGGACCCCCGGCGGCGAGGACCGCAGCCAGCGCACCGGTGGAGCCGTAATGTCCGTGGGCCACCGTGGCCCAGACCAATGCGATGAAGCCCTCGGCGATCATGGCGCCCAAGAACACCAGGCGCATGTGGCGCTCGGACCCGAGACAGCGAGCCATCAAGGGGCTCTGCGTGGCGTGAAACCCACTGATGGCGCCACAGCTCACGGTGATGAAAATCACGGGCCAGGCCGGGGCGGCCTTGGGGTGAAGGTTCTGCAGAGCAAAATCGGGCGCGTGGATCTGGCCCCGCAGCAGGGCGAGGGTGAGCCCCACCACCATCACCAGCAACGCGACGGCGAGGATCGGGTAGAAGCGCCCGATGAGCTTGTCGATGGGAAGGAGCGTCGCCGCCACGTAGTAGGCGAAGATCCCCGCCATCACGATCCACAGCCAGAGCGCTTGCCCCTGCCAGGGCGCCGTCAGCACCCCCGTGCCTCCGAGCACTCCGTCCGCGAGCTCGGCCGGGATCAGCTGCAGCAGGAGCAGAGCCGGCCCCTTCACGAAGACCGTGCCCACCAGGACCACGAGGATCAGCACGAAGGCAGTGCCCAGGTGGCGCGGCCACTTGCCCAGATGACGACCCACGAGCTCGGGAAACCCAGCGCCTCCCTCGCGCATCGACATCGCGCCGGAGAGGAAGTCGTGGACCGCGCCGCCGAGGATAGCACCGAGCACGATCCAGAGTAGGACCTGTGGCCCCCAGAGCGCGCCCAAGATGGCCCCAAACACGGGTCCCAGCCCGGCGATGTTGAGCAGCTGGATCAGATAGACGCGCCAGGTGGAGATGACCACGTAGTCGACGCCGTCGGCGTGTTCGACCGCCGGCGTTCGACGCTGGGGATCGGGACAAACCGCCCGTTCCACCAGACGCCCGTACAGGTGGTAGCCCGCCAGGAGTAGGGCGGCACCGGTCAGGAAGGCAGTCATGGTGGACGGGAGCCTACTACCAGCCAACGGCGACGATGAAGCGGACCTCGAAAGAACGGGGAGGCGGGACGCGCCGGATCCGCCCGCGGCTTCGCCTCGCAGGGATGGCTGACGATGGCGAGCAGGATACCGAGCAGGTCGGGAGAACACCGCGCATCGTCGAGGTTTGGGCGAACCTGGGGGCCGAGTGAGGCGGTCCCGCGCGTCCCGCCGATCCGGGGTATGCGTTCACGCCCCAGCCGCCCCGGCCGAAAGCCGCTTCGCTGGCCAGGCGCGACGAGCACCCCACGCCGCCACCCACATTGCCATGGTGATGTGGGACCCGTGGCGACGCGGGTCCCGGGAACGCAGGAAACCCCCCCACGCTCTCCCCAACGCGCCCAGGCCCGCGTTGGGTCCCGGAGCGCGGCGCCCCCCAGCGGAGCGGATCTCGGCCGGTCGTTTCAGGTCAGGACTCCGTGAACGGATACGATCCGGGAGCCACGCCAGCTCAGAAGGGAACCGCGTACAGGGGGACGGCACTATCGGTACACCAGATGTCGCTGGCACAGTCCCCGTCCGCACAGTCGTAGAGACCGTCGCCGTCGTCGTCCTGCCCGTTCATGCAGACGACTTCTATCGGGGTGGCGTAGCGCTGCCCCAGGCAGTTCACGGCCTCGGCACAGTCCGGATCACCGCAATCCATGGCCCAATCGCCGTCGTCGTCGAGGTTGTTGGTGCAGTCCTCGATGGGGGCACTGTAGATCGCCTGACCTGCACAGGGAGCACTCCCGACACAGTCGGCGTCGTCGCAATCGATCCGACCGTCCATGTCGTCGTCCACCAGGTTCTGGCAGTTGGCTTCGTAGGGGATGCCATAGGCCGGTTGGAGGCAGTACGAAAGGCAGTCGGCGTCGTCACAGTCGGCCAGGCCATCGACGTCGTTGTCGACCTCGTCGAAGCAGGTCACGGTACAGTCCTGATCCGCGCCGCACTCGCTCGACGGGCCATGACCTCCGGTCCCGCCCGTGGCGCCGCCGCCCGCGCCGCCAGTGTGGGCGCCGCCGCCGACGCCGCCAGTCGCCTGGTTTCCCCCGGATCCGTCCGTGGTGTCGGGTTCAGCGACGTCGCCTCCGCAACCTGCCAGAAGGGCTGCGCCGATCGCGATCGAAGATGCCACGAGGCAGCGTTGCCAGCGCTGGTCGAGCTCCGCGATCCGAACTCCAATGAGGGCTCGAAGGCGATCTGAATGGGGGTTTCGAGACATCTGGACTCCTCCGCTGAAACACGCCCATGACTCTACCATACTCTAGCGCCGTTCGCCCTTCGCCGCGCTGAGATACGTACATCCACGGGGCGGGTCGCGCTTTTTGAAGGAACCGGGAACCCAGGCGAAACGTCCCGGGCAGCGAGGACGAGAAGAGCCCCATGAAGCGGAGACGCCGCCACAATCCCGACGAGGGCCACCGCAGGGGTCGGGGCGCCGCCGCGGGCCACAGCCGCCGGAGAGCCGACCCGGTCGGGCCGCGGAAGAAGGGGGCCGAGCCGAGCCGAGCAGCCTCCCCGCACCCCTGGGACCAGCGTGCTCCCTTCCCCCTGCGGCCCGCGGATCCGTTCGACGGCCTGCCCTGGCTCGCGCCGGCCACGCCCTTCGGGTTGCTCATAGCCCTCTTCGTGACGACGCTGGCACCTTTTCGGTAGCCGACGGCGACGCCGGTGAGCTGAGGACCGCTGCGCTGAACGGAGGGGTGCCGCACCCGCCTGGATGCCCGATCTTCTCCTGCTCGTGCGCGCCTCCGCCGCGCTCCCGTTCGGCCCGTCGCCGGCGCGGCGCGTGGATCTCCTCCCGTCGTTTCGCCCGTCGCCGGCGCCGCTCCGGTGCCGCCCGTCGGCACCCCCCCCGTCTGTCCCTCCGATTCTGCCCCCGCACTCCCACAGGCGGCCGCCATCGAGGCACACGCGAAGAAGACCGCACACCCGGCACGACTTCGATTCGAAAAGGGAGCTATGGATGAGCGCGGCATGGGCCAGACCTCGTCAGAGTGCGGCACAACACAGCCAGAGCGAAACCTGTAATGATCCCCCTCGCGGACTGAGCGGTTCGCGAGGGATCCCAGCCGCGCGCCAGGTGGCGACCGCCGGCCCGGCTCGTCAATCGGCCCCGTCCGCGACGAGGTCGTCTGCCAGCGAAGGGGTGTCCCAGGTAATCCACTCCGACACGTTGAGCGAACCGTTCGCGCCGACCTCGATCGTCCCGGGCCCGTCCCCCTCGTGCTTCAGGAACACCGCGATGCTCTCGACCAGGAGATCGGTGTACTCGTTCTTGTTCGAGCAGTGGGCGGTGTCGGATACGTTCGAGTGGTAGTTGACATTCCCCTCCACGCCCAGCGCCTTGTAGACCTCGGCGCCGGCCACGGTGGCGGCGTGTCCTGCCGGCGCGCCCATCTGGGCTTGGTGGGGGTTCTCGAGGACGAGCAGGCCACGCGGGGCGATCATGGCGACCAGGGAATGGCTGTCGATAGGGAGCTTGACGGCGTTCGAGGTGCCGCCATTGTACACGAATGGCTCGAAGTTGTTGCAGAGCCAGTTGAGTCCGTAGTGGTTGTGGTCCGTCCGCTCCTGGCCCAGGATGTCGACGATGCGGTAGGCGGGGACGCCAGCGGTGCTCGTCTCTTGGGGGATCGTCAAGGCGATTCGGTCATCGAAGACCCCGATGGCGAAGGCACCCTTTCCGTTGCGCGAGCACCCCGTGACCCCGAGCCCGGTGGGGTCGATGATGTCGGCCCCCGAGGCCTGGAGGACGTCGATGATTCGACTGGCACCCCAAGCCCAGGCCATCAACAGGCCTGCCGAATGATTCCCCCCATAGATGTCGTAGAATAGCCCTGGATTGGGTTGGCCGCGAGATGCCTCCGGCGTACCTTCCGTCCCCACCTCATTGTGGTTGTAGTAGATGACCGCGACGCCTTGCTGCAGGATGCGGCTCTCACCCAACGAGATCCCGCCGAAGCCGCCCTTCGCACCCACGTTGATGATCGCGGGGAAAGGACCTTGCCCCATGGAGGGCAACACGATTTCGGCGCCAAAGTCGATCTCCTTGCCTTCGTCCTCCACGTGCACGGAGACGCGATTCTGGGTGACGGTGCCGGTCACGACGTCCGGGGTCGGCTTCTCGCCATAGATGTACTTCTCGGCTTGCTTGCGGATCTCCTGCCTTCGGCAGTGCCACTCACTCTTTTTCGTTATCGCCCCGCCATCTATCTTGGTGAAGGGGTCGGGGAACTCGGCGATCTGGGGTAGTTGGCTCGCGCCCGGGAGCTCTGGTACGACGCAGTCGGCGCTCGTGTTCTCGGGCGCTAGCTCCGCGGTGCCGCCGAAACCCGACGCTCCGCTCGAAGCGTCGCCTCCCATCCCGCCGGAGTCCGCCCCCCCATCAGCGGGACTACCCCCGGACGCTCCTCCGATCGCTGCGCCACCCGAGCCCGAAGCGCCGCCGGCCGCCCCCCCCCCACCGGTCTCCGGGCCCGAGCCAGAAGCGCCGCCGGCGGCTGTACCGCCCGAGCCGGACGCGCCGTCCGCGGTTGCGCCGCCCGAGCCGGATGCGCCGCCAGCGGGCACACCGCCCGAACCGAGGGTGGCACCGGTCCCCGCGCCGCTCGATCCGCCGGAACCCAGCGCCCCGCCGGTTGGCGTGCCACCACCCCACCCGGCACCACCGGAAAGCCGGCCGCCGTCAGCCGTGCCGCCGATCCCGGCCCCGCCACCCGTGCTCGCACCACCCGTCGCCTGGCCCCCCGTCCCGGGTTCGGGTCCGTTGCACAGACACTCGCCCCACAGATGGTCGGTGGAGCATCGTTGCTCCCCCACGCAGTCGTCTGCGCCCAGACAGGTGCGGCGGCTGTCCGGGTCACACCCCCCGGTCGACGTCTCACTGGAACAGTTCGCGAGCAGCCCGAGCGCCAAGACCCCAAGGGTCAGCCAAGAGAGGTGCGTCACCCTCGGCGTCGTCCGGGGACCAGCCCGCCACGGAGCGTCACCCCAGCCCGCCTGGCTGGCCGCAGCCCCCCTTCTCCCAGCCAACCTGGCCCCGGACCCTGGTGACCATCCGGGGAATTCGTTTCCGTGGGCAGACTCCAAGGACGACGCGGCGGCAAGGCCAACCGGTTGGGATGGTGTTCTCAAGATTCTTCCCTGACCGGCCCTGCGCGCCAATGATTCGCTGCCCCTGGTCAGAAGTCCAGCGAACCGACGCGTGCTTCCAGGCGTTCGCGGTTTCCAACAGGACCGGATCTTTGCAAAGATGGAGAAGGGCCTGCAGGCAGGGGGCGGAAGGTGGTGCTGGAACGTAGAATGGGGAGCACCTGCGGAGGCGCTCCTTCCGGCGGGCGTGGGAGAAGGCGAAATGGATACGAACAGAACGATGGTCACCGCAATGGCAGTCCTGGGCATCCTCAACTGGCCGCAGGTCGGCATTGGCGCCCCGCCCACACCGACCGATTCGGGAGCGAGCGCGGTCATCAAGTACGACGGCAATGGCAATACCGGGGGCAATGCGCCTCCCACGATGAGGCTGGAACAAGGCAAGCAGAAGCAGCGGATCGCCCCGAATCTCGGCAGACTGACCCGGATTCCCGCGACCGGCAGGGGCGAAGCCTACAAGTTCGGGGGATGGAATACGCGGCCGGACGGACGCGGAGAGGATTTCGCTGCCGGCAAGAGCGCAACCAGCCTGAGCGGGAAGGGCGACGTGACGCTCTACGCCAAATGGGTACCTTTCGTGCTCCGAGACGTGGGCCCGGCTGGCGGCTGGGTGTTCTACGACAAGGGCCGGTACTCGAGCGGCTGGCGATACCTCGAGGCCGCGCCGACAGACCAGCCGCGCGGCATGTGGGGCGCGACCAACATCACGGTCGACACGGAGCACAACGAAGTGGGGAAGGGCAAGTCGAACACCCAGAGGATGCTGGACAGCCGGCCCCTTGGGTCTCAGGTAGCGAAGACCTGCGACGACTACAGCGTCGTCCGCGACGGCCGCACCTATGATGACTGGTTTCTGCCGTCCAAGGACGAAGCGTGGCAGATGTGCTGGAACCTCCAGGGGATCAAGCAGGAACGAAACAACGTAATACAGAATCGCGACGTACCTTCCCCGATTGGCGGCTTCAGCGCACGCGAACCCTACTGGACGTCGACTTCGTATTCCGGCAATACCTTCGCGTGGAGTCAAGACTTCTCCACGGCGATCCAGTCGCATGGGACGACTCGGCGAACCCGATTCCTGGTCCGGCCGATCCGGGCGTTCTAGAGCACCGATCAGGTTGCCAACCGCAACGGCAGCGCTGAAAACGCGTCCATGCGAGGCGAGGACGCGTTTCCAGCGCCACCTCTGGTGAGGTCTGCTGCCGGTTCGGTGCTCTAGGTCATTGATTTGACGCAGCAATCAACCTGATTGCTGCTCTAGAGCACCGATCAGGTTGCCAACCGCAACGGCAGCGCTGAAAACGCGTCCATGCGAGGCGAGGACGCGTTTTCAGCGCCGCCTCTGGTGAGGTCTGCTGCCGGTTCGGTGCTCTAGGTCATTGATTTGACGCAGCAATCAACCTGATTGCTGCTCTAGGTGATCTCCGTCTTCGGCGCGCCGACTCGCGAGCCCGATTCCGACGTCGTCCCGCCGATCCTTCGGGGACTCTCGCTACGCACCAGGGCGGCGCATCTCCCGCAGGGTGACCACATCCTCGTCCGCCAAACCGCGTCCTTCGAACGCAGCTTCCTGGCCACCCTGACCAGCGCCCGCTACGGCGGCGTCACGCCATCGATCACCACGGCGCCACGGGCCGACCCTCGTAACCCACGGCAAGGACCGCCGAAGGGGTCTCGCCTCAGAACTGGGAGAGGAAATCCCAGGTTTCTTGCGGCACCCAGCCTCCGGCGGGCGAAGGAGTGTGGTCCCCAACGAAGATGCAGGCTCGCACGGGGTAGCCCGCCTGGCAGCCGGCGAAATCGATACAAGACGGCTCCTGTCCACTGGGCGTGGGCATGCTCTGCGCCGTACAACCATTGGTTTCTGCAAAGTCGTTGACTTGCGGCACCCCGAACTGCGGGTACGTGCACACGCTGTCGTTGGTTCCGTGGGTCATGAAATAGGCAACCGGCTCGTCGTGCCCAACGCACCCGCTCATCGGGCCCCCTGAATGGGCCGCGACGGCGCGAATGATGTCGCCCGCCGCGCAGGCCATGGCATAGGACATGGAACCGCCCATGCTGAAGCCCTCGCAGAAGATGCGCGACTTGTCGATGCACAGCCCCTCCTCGAGGTACGCGATCAGCTGGCGCGAGAACTCGACGTCCGCTCCGTTGGAGTTGTTCCAGGCATTGTTGAGCCCGTCCGGCGCGACGAAAACCGTACTGCCTTCAGCCAGGTCCCAGAGACCGTAGTAGGGCTGCGCGACGCCGCCGTGGGAGACGTCATTGGCGGACCCGCCCAACCAGTGGTACGAGACGATCAACCGATACGGATGGTTGTTGTCGTAGTCGTCGGGGAGCTTGAGGTTGTACTTGCGGCTCGATCCTCCGACGTTGATCGTCTGCCCATCCCCGCTCACGATCGACGACGTGGTACCGCAACCGGAGCTCCTGTCGGGATCACCGGTCCCGCCGCCGGTCCCTTCTGCACCCCCGGTCGCGCCCCCATGGCCACCGGTGGTGGCACCCCCGGTCGCCTTGCCACCCGTTGCCGCGCCGCCGGTATCGGACGTACCGCCCGTCGCCGACCCACCCGTGCCCCCGTCGCCGACACCGCCCGTCCCTGACCCGCCCGTGCTCGCTCCACCGGTGGTAGTGCCACCCGTAACCATGCCGCCAGTGCCAGAACCCCCGCCGCTCGTTCCACCGGTGACACCCCCACCCGTGGCCAAACCGCCAATGCTGGAGCCGCCAATACCCGTCCCGCCGCTGCTCGAACCGCCCAAGGTCGGTATCTGGCCTCCGGTCGGTCCGGTCCCACCGGACGACACACCGCCGCTCGGTGTGCCTCCAGTCGTTATCCCTCCGGTCTGCGCTCCGCTGCCGCCGATCGTTGCACCACCAATGCCGCTGTCGCCACCTGTGCCCAATTCGCCACCCACGCCGGTGAACGACTCGATGGTCGTGTCGCTCGAGCAGCCGACAACGAGCGTCCCGGAGAGGAGGCAGGAAAGACTCAAACACAATGCGCGCATGTCGGTTCCCCTGGCGAAAGGTGGCGATGCTCCCGGCTTGGTCGAGGGCCGTATCGGTGGCGGCCCGGTCGACGACCTGCTCGACATATGCCCTGAAATCCGGGGGGGTGGAGGGGGACAGATCTGTCCCCCCAACCCGGTTCCGGCTCGCTGAGCCCGAAGGCGATGTCGCTGCGGCTCCTCCTGGATTGCAACGGTCTCCGTGGCTCGGGCGTGTGCCGCCCCCGGTTGCACTGGAAGACTCCGCCCATTGTGGAACAACACCCGATCCGTCCGGACAGCCCCGCGGCGCGCTCGGCCCCACCCCTCGCGCTAGACGGCGCCGGCGCCTTGCTGCCAATCTCGAAGGGCCACATCGGAGATCCTCGGTGAAGCGACCCAGCACGCGAACCCTCGTGACGGCGGGACTGGCGGCCGTCACTCTGGCGGCGGCGTGGCGGATCACCTGGCGGCATCACGGTACCGAGATGTCTTCCGGAGACCCCGGCTCGATCGCCATTGACTACCCAGCCGAGGGGTCGATCTTTCCCCCCGAGTTTCCTGCCCCAAGGTGGCTATGGAGAGACGCTGATGCCCGAGCGGCCTACTGGGAAATCAACGTCACCTTCTCGGATGGCTCCCCCGCGATCCGGACCGAATCCGCGGGCGAGCCGCTGGATATCGAAGAAAGCGATCCACGATGCGTCGCTTCCACCAACGAGCCTCCCGCGCTGACCCCGGAGCTGGCGGCGGCTCATGCTTGGGTGCCGGATGCGGCCACCTGGGCCGCCATCAAAGAGCATTCGATCGACCGCCCCGCGACGATTGCCATCACCGGACATCGCCACCGTGGCGCGAAGGAGATCCTCTCGCGCGGACGAGTTTCCATCCAAACAGGACGCGATCCCGTCGGCGCGCCGATCTTCTACCGCGACGTGCCGCTCATGCCGACGGAGAACGAGAAGGGCGTCATCAAGCCGTTGGACGCGAAGGCGGTTCCGTTGATCGCCTGGAGGCTGCGCAGTGTTGCCGACGAGAAGAGCCGAGTGTTGATGGAGGGCCTGCACACATGTGCCAACTGCCATTCTTTCTCGGCAGATGGGAAGACGCTCGGGTTGGATATCGATGGGCCCCAGAACGACAAGGGACTCTATGCAATCACCGAAGTGCAGCCACGGATGACGATTCGCAACGAGGACGTGGTCGCATGGAGTACGTTCCGGGGCGACTCGGGGAGCAAGCTGCGGGTGGGGTTCATGTCGCAGATTTCCCCCGACGCTCGGTACGTGATCACTACCGTCAACGATCCCGGCATCGATCAAACCGACTATCAGCGCCGCAAAAATCCGATAGACCTCGTGCGCAACTATTACGTCGCGAACTTCAAGGACTACCGTTTCCTGCAGGTGTTCTACCCCACCCGCGGCGTCCTCGCCTGGTACAGCCGGGAGGCGGCGCAGCTGAGATACCTACCCGGCGCCGATGACCCGCGCTACGTGCACGCAAACGCGGTGTGGAGCCCCGATGGAAAGTACCTGGTGTTCGCGCGAGCCGATGCGCGGGACGCCTATCCTCCTGGAGCGCCGCTGGCAGAATATGCCAATGATCCGAAAGAGACACAGATCCAATTCGAACTCTACCGGATCCCGTTCAACAGCGGAAAGGGCGGCGAACCCCAGCCGATCGTCGGCGCCTCGCGGAATGGGGTGAGCAATTCCTTCCCGAAGATTTCTCCCGACGGGCGGTGGATCGTCTTCGTGCAGTCCCGCAACGGCCTGTTGATGCGTCCTGACGGTCAGCTGTTCATCGTACCGGCCAACGGAGGCACGGCGCGCCGCATGAGATGCAACACTCCGCTGATGAACTCCTGGCACAGCTTCTCGCCGAACGGTCGTTGGATGGTCTTCTCCTCCAAGGCCCGGTCGCCCTACACGCAGATGTTCTTGACCCACATCGACGAATCGGGCCATGACAGCCCAGCCATCCTGATCGAGAACTCGACCGCGGCAAACCGAGCGGTCAACCTCCCCGAGTTCGTGAATATTCCGCCGGACGGGATGGCGAGGATCGACGCGCCGGTGGCGGACTATGCCCTTCACGTGGATCTGGCGATCGACTCGATGAAGCATCGAGCCTATGAGGCTGCGGCGCAGGAATGGAGCAGGGCGCTTGCGCTCAACCCTGGCGAATGGCGAGCCCACAACAGCCTTGGCGTTGCTCTGGTGGAAGCCGGAAGGGTGGACGAAGCCATCGTGCACTATCGTGAGGCCTTGAGATTGAACCCGCAGTATGCGGAGGCCTACAACAATCTTGGTGAGGCATTCTCCGGAAGAGGTGTTGTTCAGGAGGCCGTCGCGCAGTTCGAGGAGGCGGTCGAGCTGGATCCCGGATACACCGTCGCCCGGGCGAATCTCGGGATGACGCTCGCCCGCGCCGGTCGAACGGACGAGGCGATCGTCCACCTGAAGAAGGTGGTGGAGGCCAAGCCCGACGCGGGCGACGCTCGCAGGAATCTCGGTCATGCGCTGGCCGACCAGCGCGACTTCCGGGAAGCGAGCGTTCAACTGGAGGAGGCGGTCAGACTGTCAGGAGGGCGAGATCCCTTGGCGTTGCATCTTCTCGGCCGCGTCTACGCCGATTTGGGCAGACTCTCGGAAGCTGTCCAGGCCCAACGCCAGGCACTATCGATTGCCGTGCCGCAGAACAATCTGAGATTGATCCAAACCATCAACGCCCATCTGGCCGAGATGGATGCGGCGGCTTCGATCTCCCGGTCGTCGTCGACGCCGTGATCCGGCGCTTCCCAGGGTCCGGCTGGCGGCGCGTAGGGACGATTCCCTGCCCGGCCGCGCGCCCCGCGGTGGTCGATCCCCGCAGACTCTGGCAATACCGGGGAGCCAGCGCGGACGGGTGTCCGGCGAATACGTGCCCGACTTCTTCCCGGAGGGCCATATTTCGCTCAACGCCTGCGACGCCGGTCTCCACGGGACCCCCACGCTCAACACCATCGAGTTCCACGGCAACCGGATCCTGTCATCGGGCGGGATCCGCGTGTCGTCCGAGGAGGACGGCATCGTGGAGGACGTGAGGATCTACAGCAACCTCGTGCGCTTCACCGACAACGGCATCATGGTCACCGACCCGGGCGCGGGGGGCCCGCGGCGCAACATCGAGATCTTCAACAACACCCTCTACGAGGGCAACGGCGACTGGTTCAACGGCATCACCGTGATGAGCCCCAACGTCGAGAACGACGTCATCCGCAACAACCTCGTGGTCTACCACTATCACAAGGAGGTCGGTCGACCTGGTGGGGCGGGCCAGCGCACACCTGGAAGGGACTCCTGCCGATGTGGTACGGAGGAGCCGCTTCGCCTTCGAAGCCCTGCCCCCCCAACGAACCGTGACCGTGGCCCCGAAGAAGAAGAGCCGTATTGCCCGTGCCCACGCCCCGATCGTCGTGATGAAGAACGCGGGGCGTTCGTTCGGGAAACGAGTCGTCCTGAACAGCATGAACCTCACGGTGTCCGCAGGCGAGGTGGTCGGAGTGGTCGGCCCGAACGGCGGTGGCAAGAGCACGCTCTTGCTCCTCATGGCGGGGCTGCTCCGCCCAACGGTGGGGAGCGTTTCGGTGTGCGGCATCGAAGCCCGCGCGTTGTCGCTCACCGCGGCGGGCCGCGTCGGCCTGGTGACCGCCCGTCCCGGGCTCTATCCGCTCCTCACCGGTCGGGAGAACCTCCGGCACTTCGGCGGCCTGTTCGGACTCTCGCCGCGTGAGGTCGACCAGAGAGCCGAGCCGTTGAGCCGAGCTCTCGAGCTCACGTCTGATCTCGAGGAGCGAGTCGGACGTATGTCGACCGGGATGCAGCAGAAGCTGTCGTTGATCCGCGCGCTGCTCCTCTCGCCGAAGCTGCTCCTCTTCGACGAACCCACGGCCAACCTCGACCCGTTCGCTGCGCGGGGCCTCCATGCCCAGGTCCGCCGAAGAGCCGATGACGGACTGGCCTGCGCGCTGGTGACCCACGATCTCGCAGCCGCCGAGGCGGTCTGCGATCGCGTCCTCATCATCGATCGCGAGATCAAGCGCGAGCTCGCCTTCACGGAACGAAGAACACCCCTCGCCGGGCCGCTGCTCGCCGCATGGCAGGAAGCGATCGGTGCGCGATGAGAGCGTTTCTCCAGGTCGCGCGGACCGAAGTGCTCGAGCACAAGAGGCAGCCCTGGATGGTCTTCATCCTGGCCGCGAACTACGTGATCTGGATCGGGACGTTCGGGGCGCTCTTCGTGGTCCTCGATCGGCTCTCGAGCCAGCCCGAGCGGCTCGCGACCCTGCGGCAGCAGATGCAGGTCTTCGGCTTCGCCATCGATGCTTTCCTCCAGCTGGCCACTTCGACCTTCGGCTCGCTGCTGTTCACGAACCTGCCGCTGTTCGTCGCCATCATGTCCGGTACCTCGGTGCTCCACGACCGAGAATGCGGCACCATGCCGTTTCTGATGCTGGCGCCGATCACGCGCCAGGAGCTGCTGATCGGGAAGCTCGTCGGCGCGATGGTGATCCCGCTCGAGTTCCACCTCCTGTTCGTGGGGACGAGCAGCCTCCTACTGGGCCGCCTGGAGGTGCTGCTGCCGTTCGCCCACAAATTCGGCGCCTCGCCAGCCTGGTGGGTCGCGTTCCTGATCGGAGCGCCCGCCTCGGCGGCGTTCGTCGGTGCGCTGGGAGCCGTCATCTCGGCGCTCTCCCGTGACGTTCGCACGTCCATGCAATACACCTCGTTCTTCATCGGGCTCTTGAGTCTCGGCATCGGCTTCGCGTTGGTGGACGCGATCACCGAGGGCGTGGAGCTGCAGCTCGCCTTCGCCGGTGGTTGTGGCATCGCCGCCATGCTGACCTTGCTGATCGGCGCTCGCTTGATCAGCAAGGATGTCTGTTCCCCGTAGGGCCACCGCCCGCTTGGCGAGGCGCTCGGCCCCCAGGCACGGAGCGCACGCCGTCGGCAGGTCCGGGGCCGCTTTGACGCAAGTGCGTCAAGCTGCAACCTGCGAAGACCGTCGAGGCTGGCGAACGGCGAAGCCGCGCGGCACTGACCTTGCCCCATCGGGACGATCGATCTAGCGAAGATGGAGAGTCGGGGACGGACCTCACCGACCACTGCCGGATGGGGAAAGCCGTCGTCGAAGGAATCGGGCTCTAGATCGGGATCCGCACCATCACCCCGAACCGGAGCTCGCAGAGTCGCAGAACCCGTTGACGCACGTCCCGAGGCAGAGCCGATTGCACGCCCCACAATGCTCCTCGGAGGTCGCGAGATCGACCTCGCAACCATCGTCGAAGCTGCGGTTGCAGTCGGCAGCGCCCCCGACGCACTCGACGATGGTGCAGTCCCCGTCGGTACAAGCGATCTCCGCCGCGTGCTCCGTCACGGCGCACACGACCCCGCAGTCTCCGCAATTGTTTCGGTCGGTGGCGACCGCGGCCTCACAGCCGTTCTCGGGATCGCCGTCGCAGTCGCGGTGCGAGTCGTCCTCGCAGACCAGGCCGCCGGCGGCCCCGGCAGCGCCCGCCGCTCCGGCCCCCCCGGAGATCGCGTCTTCGTTGATCATGAAGCTGCAGGACAGCCCGACCAGGACACCGCCCGCGGGCAGCCAGCCCAGTCCAAATCGGCGCATCGCGCTCGCGCACGCCAGACTTGCGAGCACCATTCCTGGGCACCCGGGGCCGAGCCCGCCACGATCCTTCGGTCCTGGGGCGGGCCGGGTGGTCTCTTCGACCGTCATCCTCGTGAGCGTCCTTCGGAGGGGCCGGCGCGGCCTCCGTGCCGCACGCGGAGCCCCGCGCGCAGGTGCTCCTCGAGGTCCAACCGACCACTCTCGAGACATCAGAACTCCCTCCTCACGGCGAAGAACGCCGACTCGTGGGACGCGCCCAGGACCGCCGCGACTCGCGCCGACGATCGGGTGTGCCCCGGTCTCGAGGCCCGAACCACCGAGACTGCGGTGAGCACGCCCGCGATCAGGGCCACGCCGCCGGCGACGTCGGCAATGGCAGCCCGCGTCTCGATGCTCTCGCTCACGCCTTCGTCGCAGGCGGGGGCACAGCGGTCCAGGGCGTTCGCCTGACTGATGAGCGCACTCGCTCCGAGAGCGGCACCGAGAGCGGTCGCCACCAGCGCAACGCCGCCGGATACCCGCGCCGCGGGCGGAACGCGGACGATCCAAGCATCGTCCTGGTCGTGACTCTCCGAGAAGTCGACGGCGACGGACCGGTTGTGATCTCCCTGTCGAATCAGCACCTTGATCCGGCGACGCCGGCCATCAGCAGCTTCGAAGACGAAGTCGTACGTCCCCGGATCGATCTCCAACGCGGCTCCGTCAATGGAGGCGGCCAGGACGTGACCGTCCTGGGTCACCCTCACCTCCTTGAGCGGCCCCGTGCCATCGGACGCATCAAAGATGACCGTCGGCACTTCGCGCTGGATCTCCTCGAGCCACTGGACACAATCGCGCTGGACGATGGCGGGGCAGGCCTTGTTGGCGCACGTTCGGAGGTTCTGAAGGGACTCGACGAGGTGCCCCTCCAGCTTTTGGGATTGTGCCTTCAGGTGACTGTCCACGCACATCTGCTTGGTGATCTGCTCGGCAGAGGCGACGCTCGGCCACAGGACGAAGGCCACCAGCAAGAGGCGCCCTCGCCACCAAGCACGTCCGAGATGTATCCCGCTGTTCGACATGAAAGGTTGCTTCACCATCGGAGCCTCGGGCTCCTACAGGCACTGCGGCTTGAAATGCTTGATCCCCTTGGCGTCGAAATACGCGGGCGGATTGCAGTCCCGCCTCCTCATGGAGCTCCTCGGTACGCTGCCCCCACTCGGAGGCGACGCCACCGGGTCGGCGGGAGAGGCCTGGGGCGGGCCAGCGGAGGCAATCGGGGGCGGGTCGGGGGAGGAGGTCGGGCGTGAGTCGGTGGGAAGCGCCTTCAGCGCGATGACGACGTCTGCGGAGTCCTCGAGGGTGATCGTGCGAACAGCGGTCTCGTAACCCGGCGCCGTCACCCGGATCTCGTGTTCCTCGGAGGACCGCTCATGGACCTGGCTGTAGGGGTTCACTCCCAGCGCCACACCATCCAGGGCGACGGTGGCCTCGGCTGGAAAGGCCGTGATCCGTAGCTCGACCGATCGAGACACCGGGACTTCTGTTCGCTCGTTGGCCTCGCCACCCGAGGCCCAGAGCACGGCCCCGAACGCCGCCAGGAGTGCCGCCACGATCACCGCCGCCACGGGCAAGGCACGGCGCCGCTTCGCTGGCTCGGGCATGGGGGTGACGTCGCTGGCCAGGGAGATCTGCGGGAGCTCCACCAGCCGCAGCTCCGCCGCGCCTTCGGGGAGCGTCGCGAGCTTGGCCAACTGGTCGGCGACGATGGCCTCGGTCTGAGCCCTCCGATCCGCAAACAGCACGGACACCGCTGCGCCGATGTCACGACTTCGAAGCTGAGTACCCGAGATCCCGAGGAAGCGATCGAGCTCCACCTGCATGGCGAGCGCGGTCGGGTATCGCTGCTCCTTGTCCGGCTCGAGGGCACGCATGACGATGCGCTCGAGCTCGGGATCCACCTGGTCGACCACGCTGCTCGGGGCGGGGATCTCCCCAGCCAGGACGGATCGCAGGATCTGGTCGTCGTCGGCGTTCGCCCAGAGCCGAGCGCCCGCCGCGGCTTCCCAGGCCATCACCCCCACCGCGTAGAGGTCCGTTCGCTGGTCGATTCCCTCCCCGTCGATCTGCTCGGGGGGCATGTAGCGAGCCTTTCCCCTGACGTGCGTGAGGTCCCTGGCCCCTTGAGCGCAGACCTGCCTGGCGATCCCGAAATCGAGTAGCTTGACCTCTCCCTCGTAGGTCAGAAAGACGTTCTGTGGACTGACGTCGCAGTGGACGAGCGACAGCGGGTTTCCGTCGAGCCCCCGCTTGTTGTGAGCGTAGTCGAGCGCGTGGAGCACGTCCGATAGGACCCGTAGGTGCATGGACCGGTCGAAGGCCGGCTGGGAGCCCGATTTCCGCGCCATCCGCACCACGGCACCCAGGGACTGGCCCTCCAGGTACTCCATCACGATGACGGGCAGCCCTTCGAAGTCGAAGATCTCGTTGGTTTGGACGATGTGAGGGTGGCTAAGCTGCGCGTTGAGGCGCGCCTCGGTCATGAACAATTCCGAGTAACCCTCGATCCCCCGCAACTCCTCCCGAAGCGACTTGAGGACGACCAGCTTGTTGAACCCGCCGGGGCCCCTCGCCACCGCGAGGTTGACGTCCGCCACGGCACCACGACCGACGCTCGCGATCACGCGGTACTTCTCGTCGATGGCTGTGATCGGTTTCGTTGGCACGGACATGGGGCGAGGTTGAGGGCTCGAAAGACAAGAAGCCCGCCGCCGGCCGGGCCATGCTAGCGCAGATCCGAGGCACCCCCTAGCACGGCGGAGATCGGTGTGCATGCCACCGAGCCGCTTACTCAAGTGCAGCAACGTCGGGGAATTGCACCTCTCGGGCCGCAGAACGCCGCGGGCTGCCTCGCCGGCCGGTTGCCCTCGTTCCCATCGTGTGCGGCTCCCGGGGTCACGTCGAGCGTTCCCATTCACGAGACCTCGCACCGGTCATCCATGCGCGCGCAACGGCCAACGGAGGCCCCGTACACCCGAGGCGTCCGGCGCGCTCCCGCGGACCTCCCCCCAACCGCCGCACGCCGAGCTGGCGCGAGCCATTTCGAGCTTGGCAGTTCTTCCTGCGCCGCCGGGACGAGACCAGTCACGGCACGCGGCCCGGCGAGGTCAGAAGTCAATGACCGCGTCGTAGGCGGGCTTGGGCTGGTAGTCGGTATCGAACAACAGCGGGAAGTCCGTCCTCCCGGAGCTGAACTCCGAAAGCCAGGTGTTGTCGTCCGCGATGCCCCAGAAGGTGACGCCAGTGATCACGTCGCGGTGCGCTCGGAACATCTCGAAGAACTCCCGATACCGGTCCGCCTGTCGATGCTGCAGGTCTTCCGTGAACGTCACGGACGTGTAGAACGATGCTTCGTCGTAGATGACGCCGCCGACGTAGAGCGAGACATCGAGCTCCGTGACCTGGACCTCGAGACCGAGCGAAGAGTAGAGTTCGACCGCGCTCTCGAGGTTCTCCACCGTCTGGTAGTACGACGGGTGGCTATCGTCCGCTGATGGCTCGATGCTCAGGTGACACTGGAGGCCGACGCCGTGCACGGGCACGTCCTCGTCGAGCAGGCGGCTCAGCATGTCGTAGATCCCCCGCTGCTTCTCGGGCAGGTAGTTGTAGTAGTCGTTGTAGAAGAGCTTGGCGTCCGGATCGGCCTCGTGCGCCGTTCGGAAGGCTTCGGCGATGTAGGCGTCCCCGAGGATCGCGTACCACTTGCTCTGCTGGTCCGCCGCTTCTTCCTCAGCCGTGCGGAGCGCGCCGTCGTTCATGATCGCTTCGTTGACGACGTCCCAGGCGTATACCTTTCCCTTGAAGTGAGTCACCACGTTAGAGATGTGGGCCTGCATGCGCTCGAGCAGCACATCCGCGGACACGTCTCCCCCCTGGCCGTCACTGAACAACCAGGGGGGATTCTGCCGGTGCCACACCAGCGCGTGACCCCTGACCAGCAGGTCGTTCGCCGAGGCAAACTCCACTATCTGGTCGGCGGTGGCATACGTGAATCTCCCCTCCGACCTCTGGAGGGATTCAAACTTCATTTCGTTCTCGGTCGTGATGCTGCTGAAGTGCGCCGTGAGGAGGTCGGCATGGGAGCCATAGGATCCCGAATCGACCGCAGCCCCGATCGGGAAGTACGCAGAGTACTCTTGGCGGAGCGTGGATTCGCCATCGCCTGCTCCCCCGGCTCCGCTGCTGCCGCCCGGTTCCTCCGTGCCCTCCGAACCAGTACAGCCAACGGTGGTCCAGGCGACCAGGGAGCATACGACGACCAGTGAGGCGCATTGGGCCCGCATCGGCTTTCCTCGCTTTCGATGCGGTAACCTATCGCGAACGAGGGGGAGAACAAGGGATTTCCCCGACAGGTGGCGGTCGGTCCGACGAGTGGTTCCAGGGCGCTGACCGCGCCTGTCCTGGAGCGATCCCCCAGCGCCCCCCGGAGACTCCTGCGAGGTCTCCGAGGGGCTCCGTTCGTTGGTCCCGACCAGGTCCGTGGGGACCGCGCTCAGCCCGGCGCGAACATGATCGGGTAAACGACGGTCACGATGCCGCCTTCGGGCTGCGGGAAGCTCAGGCCATAGTACGCAGAGAGGACGCAGGAGACCACCCCGCTGTCCGGGAGATCGGATGCCCCCTGCGACACGTTCGACACGGACCCGTCGCGACCGATGACGAACCGAACCGAGACCCGACCCTCGAGGTTTGGGTTCCGCGCCAGTCCTTGCTCGTAACACATACGGAACCGGCCGTAGTTCTGCCGCACGATGCGTTGGATGACCTCCGGCGGCAACCGGCCGCTCACGCTCGTCGACCCGATCCGGAGCTGCGGCGGCCGCGTCTTGTGACCCGGGCCGAGCCTGCCGTGCCCCGCGCCGAATCCCTGGCCAGTCCCCGTGCCCGCACCATGCCCGAAGGTCCCGATGTTGCCGAGACCGATCCCCTCGCCCCGGCCTCCACCGCCCTCACCGATGCCGGAGAGCCCGAGGCCGCCCGCACCGAAGGCGTCACCGATCTCGTCGCCCCACATGTTGCCGCGAGCGCTCACCTCGTCCGTACCAAGAGACGTGTCCCGGCCCCACGGGGCGGTCGGCGCGTTCGGGTCACCCGAAGCGCCCATGTTCAGGATCCCAATCATGCCGAAGCTACTCACCTCGCGGAGCACAGCGTCTCTCCCGATGTGAACGTCGCGATTGTCCTTGAGTCCCTGGATCGCATACTTCCTGTTCGACGCCTTCGAGATCGGGTTGCCCATCGAGCCCTCTTCGCCGATGGAGCGCGTGCCCGTGCCTCCCTCCCGGTCGTCCGCGTGCTCTTCGGCGACGTCCTCCGTCTCCCTCTGTTGCATCTCGCGTTCCGCGGCGCTGTTGAGGAACTGCTGGATGAGGCGGAGCTGGCTCCGGTCGATACCGTCTTCCTCGGTCAGGCCCATGGGAGGAACGAAGAACGCCATCGCCGCGATCAGGCCGGCGTGCGCCAGGAACGAGAGGCCGAAGTAGGTCGCGCTCGCGGTGTCGAACCCCGCAGTGATCCCGGCCGGAACCGGCTTGCCCGCGTTGACCGCGGCGACCTGGAAGACCAGCTCACCCATCTCGATCCTTGCCTTGCCACCAACCCCCAGACCAAGCTGGTGCCCGCCGCTCACTTCGACGCTGGGCTGGGCATGTTGCCGTGCCTCTTCGAGCGCCATACGGGGCCGACCCGACACCTCAACATAGCCCTTGGCCCCCGAAGGGATGACGACGGCGAGCGAGGTTCGATCGCCCACCACGATCGGCATGCGTGTCGTACCGAGCCGCTCGGCGGGAACCAGGAAGTCCGTCGGCAGGTGCTTGCCCTGTTCCTCACCGACATAGAAGGGCCGCGGGGGCGTGAGGTGGGTGACGTGCAATACGTTGGTTCCCCACAGGATCATGATCTCCACCGAGGCCACCCCCGGTAGCTCGACCTCGTCGGGGCTGACGGCTGGGCCGCTCTTCACCAGCTTGAAGGTGTAGGTCCCGGGTTCCGCATCGGCGGGGACCTCCAGCTCATGCGCCCGAACCTCGGCTTCGGTCATGGCCGCACCCGCGGCGAACGGGTTCATGGCCGAAAGGCCTACGCCACCGAACGGGCTGAGCCGACCGGACATCGCGGTCGGGTGAGGGCCGGTCCCTCCGAACGGGTTTCCCGCGGTTGCCGGCGATGGGGCCAAGGGGTTTGAGGCCTCGGGGCCCGACGCGAACCTCTCCCCGCCCGGGGAGGCTGCTTCGAGGACCACCGTCGTGCCGCCGACCTCGATTCGATCGCCGACGTGGAGCTTGCACTTGTTCACGCGGACGCCGTTCACGACCGTCCCGGGCTCGTTGCCGAGATCGATCAAGGTCACGTCCTCGGGGCCGCCCACCTCGATGACGGCGTGCATCCGCGACGCCATCACGTCATCGACGCGGAGGTGACTCTTGGGGTCCTTGCCGACCTTCACGATGTCCTGCGCCACGGTTTCACGACGCTGAATGGTTGTTCCTCGGTAGACTGCAAATGTTAAAATCGCCTTTGCCATGGCTGGGGTTTCCTTGTTGGTTCCGTGGCCGCACGCCGGCCCGCGCTCGCCCCACGGACCCGCGGGGTCGGACGAAACTGGTCGGCGAGACGCCGAGGGACTCCTCGAGCGTGCTCGCCCGATTCGGGCATCTCGGGAACGACCTAGGGTCGAGGCCGAATCGCTTCCCGGCTGGCCAGGGCCAGCTCACGACGCCTACATGCCAGACCCTGACAGCGGTTTCTGGCGGATGTTCCGAAGGCAGGCAGTGCTGCTAGCTCGCGCCGCACTCTGGATCGGCGGCTCGCCGCGCGAGCCGGGGGATTGGGGGGTGGGATGGGGTTCGATCCCGGGTTTGGGGATCGGCGTCCGGCAACGGGCAGGCGGCTGGCCTGGCAAGCAGTGCTGCCAGTGGTTGCCACGGTCCGCGGGGTTCGGGAGACTCATCGCGCGATTCCGAACCCGTGACCGGCGCGATCGCCAATCAAGGGTACCTTCTCGCCTACTCCGGACGGAGGTAGGACGCTACTCGGTTCGCCAGCGTCGACCCGACTGAACGCGGGGACCCCGGACGCCGTTGGGTATCCGGGCCACCGAAATTCCAACCCGCATCCGGCTCGCGGAATAGCGGGCGCTCACGCTCTACCGCGGCTCTTGCCGGTAACGATGCCGCCAGCGATCAGGTGCGCGAAGCGCAGCGGTTCCGAGACATTTCCGTGGAGGGTCGTGGCGAACACGATGTCCCGCGCCTGCTCGAGCGAGAGGCCGGCGCGCTGGATCCAGAGACGTTGGCCAGGCGCTAGCTGTCCCGTGGCCGCGGGACGGCGGAGCGCGCGCCGCGACGGACCGAGCAGGTCAAGCTCCCCGGCAGCCTGGATCAGTCGCCACTTGCGCGAGGCGCCGGGCACGCGCGGTCGTCCCGGTGGGTCGTCGCTGAACAGCGCCCGCTCGACGGCTGCCATGTCCGGCTGCTTGCGAGTGACGACGAGCACGCCCACCTCGAGGGTCGAGGAATGGCCGTGGATGTCGACCACGTTGAAGCCACCGACCGCGATGCCCTGGAGCAGGATGGCCTGCACGTTCGCGCCGAACTGGCTCCGCTCCACCAGCTCGATGATCCGCCGGGTCGAGTCGGTGCCGTCGCACAGGATGCGACCGCTGACCACGCCATCGAGGCGAGTCCGCGAGCAGACCGTGCCTACCAACAAGACCCGGCCGCGGTGCTCGCGGGCAAAGGGGCCGTCGTCGAAGCCTATCACGTTCACGGTCGGGCCATCGTAGCCCAACCACCCGACCCGCTCACCCCGGAGCCCACCCGAGCCCTCAGGGTTCGTCGCGCAGCCGCCCGAGGCGAGCGGCACGCCAGAGCAGGGCAAGGGCGAACCAGAGGGCCAACGCCGCGATGGGCAAGGCGATCGCCTCGGGCCAGAGCGCCGCGATCACCGCCAGCGCCATCAGGGCCAGTCCGCTCACGAGCAGCATTCGGCGCTCGGCCGGCTCGAAGACGCGACGGTTGGCCATGGCCGCTCCCACGGCGTGCGCGACGCGCAGGGCGCCCGCCGTGGCCCCGCCCGAACGGCCCCGCTCGAGGGAACGCAGACGGCGGCGCCGGGTACCCGGCGGCGTCGACCCCGTAGCCTTGCGGCGCACTCGCACACCCCGGCGCTGTCCGAGCTCGATCTCCGTCGCGTGTTCGAGGTCGCGGAGGTAGATTTGCTCCATCTCCCTCGCCACCCTGAGGTCGTCGATCGCGACATCGAGCTCGTAGTTGCCCAGAAAACTAGCGAGGTTCAAGTTCGAGGACCCGACGCGGCTCCAGCGTCCGTCCACCACGGCGGTCTTGGCGTGGAGCATCGACCCGTTCCACTCGAAGATGCGCACCCCCGCCTCGAGGAGCTGGCGGTATCCAGCGCGTGACAGCGTGCGCACGAGAGGAAGGTCGGTCGCGTTGGGGAGCAACAAGCGCACGTCGACCCCGTCGCGAGCCGCGGCGCGCAGCGCCTGCACGTAGGGAGTCAGTCCCACGAAGTATGCGTCCGTCAGCCAGAGCCGGCTGCGTGCCATGGCGGCGACGAGCTGGTCTAGCCGGAACAACCCCGCGGTGCTCGGGGTCCCGGCCAACACGCGTAGCGCGACGTCACCCGCACATGGCAAGCAGGCCGGATCCATGAGCTCCTCCGATGGGAAGGGTTCGCCCATGCTGTCCCAGAGCTCCGCGAACGCTCGCTCGACGTCAGCCACGGCGGGACCGCGGATCTCGAGTCCCGTGTCTCGCCATGGAGGGATCCCACGCCGCGCGTTGCCTTGCCAGCGCCGGCTGATGCAAAGCCCGGAGACGAACGCCACCTCGCTGTCTACGGCGAGCATCTTCCGGTGATCGCGGCTGATCCAGCCGAAGGGGCTGCTCCACTGGAAGGGATTGAACCGGCGCACTTCGACGCCGGCGGCGGTGAGCCCTCGCCAAAACGCGCGGCCGGTACCGAAGCTCCCCATCCAATCGTGGATCACGCGCACCCGCACTCCGGCCCGGGCAGTCTCGGCGAGCGCGTCCGCGAAGGACTGCCCGACCTCGTCGTCGTCGATGATGTAGTTCTCGAGGCAGACCAAACGCTTGGCGCTGCGGATCGCGGCCAACCACACCGGGTAGTTGCCGCTGGCGTCCTCCAGGATCCGGACCTCGTTGCCCGTCACCAGCGACGCACCGCTCGCTCGTGACAGCGCTTGCTCCCCGATCTGGCGCACCGGACCCACTGCCTGCGGATCGGTGACGCAACCGGTGGCCCTACGTCGGCGCGCTAGATGCACCGGCAGCGGGGGCTTCGAGTTCGTCCTCGCGGGCACACCGCAGATTATGCCATCTTCACGGGTTCTGTCTGGGCAATGTGATGAGGCGTCCCCACCTCCAGACACCGTCTATCAACGCGCGATGGAGCGGGTCGAGGGAGCGCACCTTGGCGTCGTCACGAAGGTGCGGGCTGGCAGTGGTAGTGTCCAGGCCGATGATGTCGGCGCGGGCGGTCGTCCCGCTGCTGCGCGGGCGCGGCTGGTCGGGAACCGCCCGGATGCCACTCGCACCTCGGGGACAACTCCCGAGAAAACCCTTGCACTTCCCGATTGTTGGCACGGAAGGTCCGCGGTCGCCCCTGGAGTCGGGACCCACCGCGTCGGTTGCGTCCGGACTGCGGCGGGTTATGGGGGTTTCCATGTCGCCGTCGCCCGGGGCCGTCGTCCGTCTCGAGGCCGTCAGCAAGACCTACCGGAGCGGCAAAGAGGCGCTGGCGGTGCTGAAAAACGTCGACCTACGGGTCGAGCGCGGAGAGATGGTCGCGATCATGGGCTCGTCGGGCTCGGGAAAGTCGACGTTGCTCAACATCCTCGGCATCCTCGACCGCTACGACAGCGGCGCCTACTACCTCGATGGTCGCTTGATCCGGAACCTCGGCGAACGGGAAGCCGCGCGTTTTCGAAACCGGTTTGTCGGGTTCGTGTTCCAGGCCTTCAACCTCCTCGCGTTCAAGACCGCACTCGAGAACGTGGCGCTGCCCCTCTACTACCGGGGGGTGGGGCGACGGGCTCGCACGCGGGACGCGCTCGAGTACCTCGAACGCGTCGGGCTCTCGGGGCGCGCCCACCACCGCCCCGCCGAGCTCTCGGGCGGTGAACGGCAGCGGGTGGCCGTCGCGCGAGCGCTGGTCACGCAGCCGGAGCTCCTGTTGGCTGACGAGCCCACGGGCGCGCTGGATACCCAGACGTCCTACGAGCTCATGGACCTGTTCGAGGAGCTCAACGCGGCCGGCCTCACCGTCCTCATCGTGACGCACGAGCATGACATCGCGGAACGCGCGCATCGCATCGTGCGGCTCCGCGACGGGCGCATCGAGCACGGCGATCCCACGACGACTGACGAGGGGCACCCGCCACCGAACGGAGGCTTCCCACCGTGCTAGAAGCGGCGCTCGAGATCCTGAGCGTGCTGGGGAGAAATCGCCTGCGCACCGTGCTCACCGCGCTGAGCGTCGCCTGGGGGGTCTTCATGCTGGCTCTGCTGTTGGGCGCTGGACACGGTCTGGAGAACGGCGTGGATTGGGAGTTCCGTGACGACGCGGTCACGTCGGTGTGGGTCCGCTCCGGCAAGACCAGCCTACCGTTCGCCGGACGCGGTCCTGGACGCGACGTCCGCTTCACCAACGACGACTACGAGGCGGCGGGACGCGAGGTGCCCGCCATCGAGTATCGGAGCGGCGCCTTCTACCTTTGGGGCGAGTTTCAGGTCAGGCACCGGAACCAGCACTCAGCGTTCGACGTGCTCGGCGTTCACCCGGGTTTCCGCCACGTGGAGAAGGCGGAGATGGTCCGAGGACGCTTCCTCCACGACGTCGACCTGGAAGAGCGACGCAAGGTGGCGGTGATCGGCACCAAGGTGCGCCAGTCGCTCTTCGGTGACGACGATCCGCTCGGCAAGCGCATCGAGATCCGCGGGCTCGCCTTCCTGGTCGTCGGGGAGTACGAGGACGTCGGTGGGGAGGCGGAGCTGCGCAAGATCTACGTCCCGATCACCACTGCCCAGCTACTCTACAACTCCCCGGAGCGGATCCACAGCCTGGTCTTCACGCTATCGAACAACGACCTCGAGGAGAGCCGTTTGGCGAGCGAGTCGATTCGGTTGCTGCTCGCCCGGCGGCACGACGTGGCTCCCGAGGATCGCCGTGCGATCCGTGTCCATAACAACCTCGAGGAGTACAAGCGGCTCACGGCGGTGTTCGGCTGGATCCACGTGTTCGTCTGGATCGTGGCGCTGGGGACGCTCCTCGCGGGCGTCGTCGGCGTGGGAAACATCATGCTGGTCGCGGTTGCCGAGCGAACCAAAGAGATCGGGATCCGGAAGGCGATCGGAGCGACTCCTCGATCGATCGTTGGCATGATCGTGTGCGAGGCCGTGCTGATCACGGCGGTGTCCGGCTATGCGGGGCTGGTCGCGGGCGTCCTCCTGGTCGAGGCCATCGCCAACGCCGCCATCGAGTTGCCCCTCTTCAGGAACCCCGCCGTCGACCTCCGGATCACCTGGATCGCGACCCTGATCCTGATCGTTTGCGGGGCGCTGGCTGGCTTGTTCCCGGCGCTACGCGCGGCGCGCGTCGATCCGATCGTGGCGCTGCGGGAGGGGGACTGATGCTGGGCGGTGAGCTCGCGGCCACGCTCGGCCGGAACAAGCTCCGGACGCTGCTCACGGCCTGCGGGGTGTTCTGGGGCGTCTACATGCTTGTCGTGATGGTCGGCATCGGCAAGGGATTGCAGCGCGGAACGGACCGAAACCTCGGCGGGCTCTCGCGACGGGCGATCTTCGTTTGGTCCCAGCGAACCTCCAAACCCCACCGAGGACTGCAGCCGGGACGCTATGTCCGCTTCCAGAACGACGACATCACGGTCCTGGAGCGCATCCCCGGGGTCATCCACGTGGCGCCCCGCCTCCGTCTCGGGGGGTGGAGCGACGCCCAGAACGTGACGGCGGGCGCGAGGAGCGGGCTCTTCTCGGTCCGCGGCGACACCCCGGCGCTCCTCCAGGTCGAACCGGTCGAGGTGACGCGGGGCCGCTTCGTCAACCCACGGGACCTCACCGAGCGCAGGAAGGTAGCGGTGATCGGTGCCGACGTCAGGGCCATTCTCTTCGAGGACGCAGATCCGATCGGTCGCTGCCTTCGGATTCGGGGCGTAAACTTCCAGGTGATCGGCGAGGTCGTCTCCTATCGCCCAGGCAACGAAGCCGAGCACGTGCGCGCGAGCATCTTCGTGCCCTTCAGCACGTTCCAGGCTGTGTTCGACGCGCCGAATCGGGTCGGCTGGTTCGCGCTCGGGTTGGCGCCCGGGGTTCCGGCCGAGCCCGTCGAGCAGAAGATCCGCGCCGCGCTCGTCGCGCGCCACCGGATCCATCCGGAAGACAAGGACGCGATCGGGTCGTTCAACGTCGCCGAGCGCTTCGACCGGGTAGAGTCCCTCTTCCGCGGGCTCGAGGTGTTCCTGTGGTTCGTCGGAACCCTCACTCTCTTGGCGGGGGTCCTCGGGGTCAGCAACATCCTGCTCATCACCGTGAAGGAGCGGACGCGTGAGTTCGGGATCCGCAAGGCGGTGGGCGCGACCTCAGCGAACATCGTCTCGATGGTGGTGCGCGAGGCCCTCCTCCTCACCACCCTGTCGGGCTACGTCGGCTTGGTCGCCGGGGTGGGAACGTTGGAGGTGTTGTCCATGGTGGTGAGTCGACGAGACGAGGCTCCCCTCGCCCAACCCGAGGTCGAATTCGGGGTGGCGGTCACGGCGATGCTGGTCCTAGTCGCCACCGGGGTGATGGCCGGGATCATCCCGGCGTGGCACGCAGCTCGGATCGACCCTGTCGAAGCACTGAGGAACGAATGATGCGTCGGCTGATCCCCCTCCTGGTCATCGCGGCCGTCCTCGCGGCATTTGGCTGGACCCTGGTGTTCTTGTACCGCAAATCCCAGGCGCGTCCGATCATCTATTCGACGGTGCAACCCGAGACGCGGGACATCGTCAGGAAGGCCGTCGCACCGGGTGCGCTCGTCCCTCGCCGCGAGATCACGATCAAGCCGCGCGTCTCCGGCATCCTCGAGAAGCTCTACGTCGAGCCCGGTCAGAACGTCAAACGGAACGCCTTGCTCGGCCGGATCCAGATCATCCCCAACGTCGTGAACCTGAACCGGGCGGAGTCGGATCTGCGTGCTGCCGAGCTGCGGCTGGAGACGGCGGAGCGGGAAATGGAGCGGGTTCGCAAGCTGCGGGAGCAGAACCTGGTTTCCGAGGCCGACTTCGTCGCGCAGGAACTCTCGTTCAAGCTCCGGAAGGAGGAGGTGGAAGCCGCGAAGAACAACCTCCACCTCGTGCGCGAAGGCGCCTCGAAGAGCTCCGGCAAGGTGTCGAATCAGGTGTACTCGACCGTAGACGGCATGGTTCTCGAGGTCCCGGTCAAGGAGGGTGCGAGCGTGATCGAGGCCAACAATTTCAACGAGGGCACCACGATCGCCGCGATCGCCGACATGAACGACGTCATCTTCCAGGGGAGGGTAGACGAATCCGAGGTCGGTGCGCTCCGGGTCGGGATGGCGGTGTCGATCTCCGTGGGAGCGCTCAGCGACCATCGGTTCGATGGCACCCTCGAGTTCATCGCGCCGAAGGGTGTGGCCAAGGAGGGGACGATCGAGTTCGAGGTGCGCGCCAGGGTCAACCTCGAGAGCGACGTGGTGGTGCGGGCGAACTACAGCGCCAACGCGGACATCATCCTCGAGCGCCGCGATGGGGTCCCCGCGATCAGCGAGAGCCTGGTCGAATACGAGGGAGAAAAGGCCTTCGTCGAGATCGAGGTCGCTCCCCAACGCTTCGAGCGGCGGGCGATCTCGCTCGGACTCTCCGATGGCCTGTGGGTGGAGGTGAAGAGCGGCCTCGACCTCGGTTCGCGCATCAAGCAGCAGGACCCCGGATCCGCGGCGACACCGGGAACGGCAACGAGACCGTGACGTGCTCGAGTCCTACCGGAAAGGGTCTTTCGCCGTGGCGCCGCCGGAGGGCGGGTGCAGGCGACCGGTGGTGGGTTCACCCCCAACGGAAGCCACGGTAGCCTACGCGCCGGAGGACCACCGTGGAAGAACCGACCATCGCTGCCAAGGAGCCCAAACCACTCGAGCTCGCCCCGGGAACCTACTACTGGTGCGCCTGCGGGCGTTCAGCGAAGCAGCCGTTCTGTGACGGCTCCCACCAGGGGACGGGCTTCGCGCCCAAGGCGTTCGAGGTGACGGAGAGGAAACGCGTCTACCTGTGCCAGTGCAAGCGCTCTGCGAATCCGCCCTTCTGCGACGGCTCCCACCAGAAGCTTCAGACCCCAATCGAGCGGAACCCTCGATCGGAGACTGGAGCGTGTCTTCAAACCCGAGCCCGACCATGAGGCGGGCTCGGGCTCGAGCCGACCCTCTGAGGACACGCCTAGAGGAGCAATCAGGTTGATTGCTGCGCTATGTCAACAACCCAACCCGGCGAAGCCGGAACCAAACAGGCCAGGCCGTCAGCGGTCAGCGGTCAGCGGTCAGCGGTCAGCGGTCAGCGGTCAGCGGTCAGCGGTCAGCGGTCAGCGGTCAGCGGTCAGCGGTC
>JAFGBI010000152.1 GCA_016933275.1 Polyangiaceae bacterium
CTCCCATCAGCGCATCGACCTCGGGCTTCGCAGGTTCGTTGTAGCCGGGCATCATGTCGTGCCCGTTGATCACCACCTGCAACGGGTCCGTGGAGCAGCCCTCGGTCACCACCGTCGAGGTGTCAGTTCCGGTTGAGGTGTTCGTCCCCGTCGCCGTCCTGGTCGCATCCTCGAACGCGGCCTCCGCCGCGTCCTTGAAGCTCGGCCGATGCCCACAGGCCGGGAGGGTGGCAAGCGCCGTGACAGCGGCGATGACGGACGCAGCGCGAAGAGGGTGACGAGTCCGAAGAGCCACCGCCCCCGCGGAAAGAGTCGCCTGGGGTGTACGGTCGAGAGGCAACGACGCCCGAAGGATCCCCTTGCCGTCTCTGCGCTTGAAAGAACTCAACATCATCTCCTCCAGTACCTTGACGGCAGGACCCTTGGTGTCGCCGTAATCAGCCGCGTACGCCCCGTCCCGCGTGGAGAACAGGGCGGGAGCCACGTGGGGACCACCCCAGCAGGCGGCCCATCGGCACAGTGCCTCAACCATGAAGCCCAGGCAAGCGGCTTACCAGGCCCCGAATGGCGGATCTTGGCTTAGCCCGTCGTCTTTTGCGACCTTCGCTCAAGTGTGCAAACCCACCGGGCTCTCCGCGACAACCCAGTGGCCCACCGACCCAGGAAAAGCCGCACGGACTGAACCACGGGATCCGTCCTCAGCGCAAGTCGAATCGAGGCTGCGGGTTGGGCCATGCACCGTGGCGTGACGCCCCGACCCGGTCGGGGGCTCTCGTGCCATCCTCCCGTTGCGGCCGAGGTATCCATGCGGGCGCCTCGCTCCGAGCTCGACCCTGTTGGTGCCGATCGCCGCGTCGCGGCACCTGCGCCAGCATCGACTGCGCGTCGCCCGCGGCGGCTCGAACGTGCAGGTGCGCGGGCGCCGAGCGGGACCGAGTCGTTGGACCAAACGCTCGGCCAGCGACCTGGTGGCACGCGTTGGGCCCTGGTAGGATGTTTGCCTCGTCATCTGGCCGCGTCTGCAATGCCGATCCTGGTCTTGCAGCGTCGGAGGATCACTTCATGGCTGCTCGAACGCTGGTCGCTCCTTCGGTCTTGCTCGGATTCGCCTTGGTCATCGTCGGCTGCGGGGGCGGTTCGGACCTGCCCCAGGGCGGATCCGGTGGCCAGAGCCAGTCCGGCGGATCGGGACCAGTCGGCGGGGCACCGTCGGGTGGGAATGGAGACAGCGGTGGGGCAACGACCTCGGGCGGGGGGATCACCGGCGGTACGTTCGCCAGTGGTGGCTCGGACCCGACCGGTGGCACGGCACCCCAGCCCCCGTTCACGCTTCCCGTGGCGGTCAACGCCTGGACACCATCGGACGCATGCAAGACGAAGGCGGCGGAGATCCTGGCCGGGCTCAGTCTACCCCAAAAGGCTGGCCAGATGGTTCAGGGCGAAACCCTTACCACTACCCCGGCCGATGTTACGAACTACGAACTCGGGGCGGTATTCGGCGGAGGTGGTGGGGATCCTCCCACCAACAACGGAGCTGCCGCCTGGGCCGAAATGGCGACGGAGTACCAGCAGGCCGCGATGAGCTTCGGCATCCCGCTCCTCTACGGGGTCGATGCCGTTCACGGCCACAACAATGTCCGCGACGCCACCATGTTTCCACACAACGTCGGGATGGGTTGTACGCGCGACGCCGATCTCGTGCGGCGAGTGGCGCGAGCCACCGCCGTGGAAGTGCGGGCAACGGGCATCAACTGGACCTTCGCGCCAACGATCGCGGCGGCACGCGACGAGCGCTGGGGTCGAACCATGGAATCGTTCTCGGAAGACCCGACCATCGCCGCGTGGTTGGGTCAGGCCGCCGTGGACGGCTTCCAACAGGGGACGAGCATCGCCGACCCATTGAGCATCCTCGGCTGCGCGAAGCATTTCGCCGGCGACGGGAATACGGCGAACGGGACCGACCAAGGTGACGTGATCATGGATGAGGCCACCTTCCGCCGCCTGGCCGTGGACCAGTACCAACCCCTGATCAACTCTGGCGTCGCCACGGTGATGATCTCGTACAGCCAGTACGGAACGAGCGCGGCGGACCTCCAACGCCTCACCGGCAATCGGGAGCTGGTGACCGATCTGCTCAAGAACGAAATGGGCTTCGCTGGCATCGTGGTCAGCGACTACAACGCCATCACGAAGCTGCCGGGTGGCAGCCCCGACCCATTGCCGGCGCCCACCGCGGAGCAGCTGGCTGCCGGTGTCAACGCTGGACTCGACATGCTGATGATGGCCGGCATCGCCTCGGACGGCCAGCCCCGTTGGCGGACCACCCTCGAGTTGCTGGAGGCGGCGGCGACCTCGAGCGACCCAGCCACCAGCGTTCCGATCAGTCGCATCGACGACGCGGTGACTCGGATCTTGCAGGTGAAATGCGAGATGGGCATGTTCGAGAGTGGCTACGCCGTCCAGACGGACACGGCGCAGATCGGCTCGCCAGAGCACCGCGCTATCGCCCGCGAGGCGGTGAACAAGTCCATGGTGGTGCTCAAGAACGACCAACAGCTCTTGCCGTTGTCGACCAGCGCCAGGGTGTTCGTCGCGGGCACGGCTGCCGATTCAATGGTCAAGCAATGCGGCGGATGGACGATCGATTGGCAGGGCCTGGGCGTCGGTTCAGGTCACTCGGCCGATGGAGACACTACGGCGGGCACCACCATCCTGGCCGGGATTCGGGCGGCGATCGGCGAAGGGAACGTCACCTTCAGCGAGGACGGGACCGCCGCCGCCGATGGAGCCGCCGCCGGCATCGTGGTCGTCGGAGAGTCACCGTACGCCGAGCAACACGGGGATGCGACCGACATCACGCTCCAGGGCCGCTCGAGTTCGGATCATACGGCACTAGAGAACATGCTGGGCAAGGGTCTGCCGACCGTCCTCGTCATCATTTCGGGCCGACCGCTCGACATCGATTCCTATCTCGGCAACGCGAACCTGCAGGCGGTGGTCGCGGCCTGGTTGCCTGGCACCGAAGGCGAGGGCGTCGCGGATATCCTCTTCGGGGCCGTGGGGCCCACTGGCCGACTCGGCCACAGCTGGCCCAAGTCCGGTCAGATCCCGGTCAACTGGGATGACGCGGACTATGCGAGCGACCCGCCCGCGTTCCCGATCGGCCACGGCTTGACCTTCTAGAGCAGCAATCAGGTTGATTGCTGAGTTAGATCAACAATCTAGAGCACCGAACCGGCAGCAGATCTCGCCCGAGGCGCCGTTGGAAACCTGCCCTCGCTGGGCATGGGTACGTTTCCAACGGCGCCGTTGCTGTTGGCAACCCGATCGGTGGTCGAGCGGGGTTGGCCGCTCACCATCGATCGCGGACTGTCCGTGATCCTCCGTCGCGACCGGAGCTGGGTCGGGTACCGAGGTCGGGACCGGCATTTCGGGTCCGGGTCGATTGCCGGCCGGGTGTGGAACCGGAGGTCGGGTCTGGGCCGTCGTGTGCCCGACCCCTTCGGCTGCGATCCGTGGGGGAATCTCCCGCTGCGGTCTTTCGTGCGGGGCGCCGTCCGCCGTGCGAACCTTCCCTCCCCGCCGAGGACCTTGTCGCGTGCCAAGATCCCCGGTGTGGGCTACGCCGCTCGGAAGGAGGAGCGAGGGGATCTTGCGCAGCCGTGGCCGAAGGCGGTGGGGGGCGACCGAGCCGTCGCCCAGTGGCGGCATCCGGGGTCGTTCGTGGGAGCTCCTGTTCTGGATCGTCCTTCTCATCCCACTGGCCTGCACGAAGCGCCACGCTCCCATGCCGTTCGGCTCGCGGTCTGGGATATCGCCCGCGACGGGAGACACGACGCCTGGTGGCCCCACTCCCGCCGCCGGAGCGCTGGCCCCGCCCGGATCCCCCATCGAACCTCCATCACCATCCGTGCTCGCTGACGCAGAACCGCGGATCGAGTTGCTCGAGGTAGACGGCTTCGGTCCGGCCGTCATCTCGGTCCCACGCCCGCGCCGTGCGCCGTACCCGCTGCTCGTGGTGGCCCATGGAGCGGGTGACTTCCCCGAATGGCACTGCGAGCTCTACGCGCGGATCGTGAGGAGCAGAGGGATGGTGCTCTGCCCCCGCGGCAAGCCCATCGACGCACGTGAGCCACTCGACCGCGCCGCTTGCTACTACCCCGATCATCACTACCTTGGCGCGGTCGTCGCGGCGTCGCTCAAGGCGGTCTTCCGGCGCTTTCCAAGCGAGGCCACGGGACGGCGCGTCGACCCGAGCTCGATCGCGTTTGCGGGGTACTCGCAAGGTGCCAGCATGGGCGCGCTCGTCGTCGGCGGTGCACCCGAGCGATTCACGCGGGCACTGTTGGTCGAGGGTGGGTTCAAGGAGTGGAACGTCCCGATCGCCGCACGCTACCGAGACGGCGGCGGGCACCGCGTGGCCTTCGTGTGCGGCGGCATCGGCTGCGCGTTGTCCGCGGGCAGGAGCGCGCAGTGGCTCGAACGCGGGGGGCTCGAGGCGCGGGTCGTATACGTCGAGGGCGGCGGCCACACGAGCTTCGGCGCGGTCGCCGAGGCCCTACCGGAGGTCTTCGACTGGCTCGTCGCTGACGATCAACGATGGCGGCGAGCCCCGCCGGGTCCCCCGAGCTCTCGAGGGAGCCCCGTCGAATCGGGGTGGCGCTCGGGCTGCGTCTCGTGGACTATCTCACGCGGGAGGACGTACGATGACGATTCGGTCCCGAGCCTTGGCGCTCGCCGCCCTGGCCGCCACGACGACCCTGGGGGTAGCGGCCCAGGCCTGGCAAAACGAGGCGGTGATCATCACCTCGATCCACGACCACAAGTTCGATCGGATCGAGACGAAGCGGGTTGGTGACGGCTGCGAGGTCGAGTATGTCCTTCATTTCGGCGCGCCCGCGGCTCGCTACACCGACCCCGCGCCGGTGCGTAACTACTACCGCTTCAAGGCCCGGGTCTCGCTGAGCGAGGGGCACCGTTCGTTCTCCCCCCAGTTCGCGAACCGCGTCCCCGGTAGGCGGGTCTACCGCTGGAAGCACGACACCACCGCGGAGGGTTGTTGGGCCCAGAAGCCCCACAAGGTCTTCTACGTCGATGTCGAGGGGTGCCGGAATCGCAACTGCAAGGTGGAGCCGTTCAAGTGAGCTTGTCACGGCGCCCGTCGCGCGGCGCGCTCAATCCCCGACGCAGATCCACCTCGAGTCCGGCCCCACACAGCCGCAGACGATGCCCGTGTACTGGCAGAGCGCCTGGGCGCCGCATTCGGCGCCGCTGACGGGTGGATCCTCGGGACAATCGACCTCGGCGCAGTTCCACACCCCACCGTAGCAGAGGCAGGACTCGGGATCGTACTCGCAGGCGAGCCCGGTGTTGTCGCAGTCGTCCCCGGTCTCGGGGGCCTCGTCAGGACAGCCCTCGGCGGCGCTGCACCACCAGGCATCCCCGACGCAGACACAGACATCCGCGCCGTAGGTGCAGCTGAGGCCCGCGTCCTCGCACTCCTCGTCGTGGACAGGCGCCGCGGTGGGGCAGGTCGCGGTATCGTACGCATACCAGGTCCCCGCGATGCAGGCGTAGGGCACACCGCCGTACTCGCATTGAACCAGCAAATCGCCGCAGGGAGCGCCGACCGTTGGCACGCTCGCCGGGCAGCTGTCGTTTCCGGGTGCGCCGGCTGCGCCCGCGGCGCCGCCATCCGTGCCGCCAACGCCGACCGAGACGCCCCCCTCACCGCCCTCGCTCGTCACGCCACCGCTCGTTACGCCACCGCTCGTCACGCCACCACTGCTCACGACTCCGCCGTTGCCGCCGAGAGCCGTCAAGGTTCCAGCGGCCCCGCCGTCGCCGCTGCCGCCGCTCACTCCCCCGCCGCCATTCGCACCGCTGCTGATCCCTCCGCTGGCGCCGCCAGTGCCGGGCCGCCCACCGGTGTTCCTGCCGCCCGTCGGCGAGCCACCGGAGGAGCTACCGCCGGTCGCCCGCTGTCCACCGGTGGCGACGCCGCCGTTTCCGGACATTCCCCCGGCTTCGTCGTCGTCCGAGTTGGACTTGCCTCCGCAGGCCACGATCCCAAGCCCCAATGCCACCACCACCACCGCGCTTCGAGTCACCTTTTCCATGAGCAAGCCTCCTCAACTATCTCCGGGCGAGTCCGAGACTCCAGTGGTCGGCAGAATACCCCGAGTGAGCTCGCCCACCAAACAGCGCGTGGCGTCTGCGCTTGCCACAGCTTGCACCGGGCCATCGGCATCTCCCGGGTCGACGGAAGGATTCCCGTCAATTTGGCGGCAACCGACACCCATCACGAGTCCCTGTGAAGCGAGACACCACCTTCCTCGCCGCGTGCCGATCTGCTCCGGAGTGCGCGCGCGCACGAGGTCGGAGCCCCCGGAACTCCGAGCGTGGTGACAACCCCGCGAGGTGATCCAGAGCAACAATCGGGTTGGTTGGCGTGTCAAATCGACCAGCTAGAGCAGCAGTCAGGTTGATTGCTGCGTCAAGTCAACAACCTAACCCGGCGAAGCCGGAACCAAACAGGCCAGGCCGTCAGCGGTCCGCGGTCAGCGGTCAGGTAGAACGCGGAGACCCTGAGCGCTGACGCCTGAGCGCTGATGGCCGCGAGAACATTGAGAAATGTTCTGCC
>JAFGBI010000153.1 GCA_016933275.1 Polyangiaceae bacterium
GCGAAGGAATCGGTCGTTCCGGCCGGCGGTTCACGAGGCGGCTCGCTGCAGGCGCGGCCGCGTGGTTCCGGAGCCCAGGTGAACAAGAAGGAGGTCTCAGATGAGGGTCGATGACTTGTTCCGGCGGGTGATGGTGGTAGCCGGCGTGGGATTGCTGGCGGTGGTTCTGGTCGCGGCGTTGGTTCCCGCGGTCGTGGCGCAGGAGAAGTGCGACGCCAGCACGGGCAACACCGGGGCCGGGGAAGGCGAGAACTACCACCCTGTCACGACGACTCCGAATCTGGAGTCGTCGGACACATGGTGGACCATCATTGCACCGCCGGGGACGCCGCCGACGAAGCCGGACGTGACCGAGGCGGTAGCTCTGCTTTCCCGGCGCGGGACCGTGGACCCGGAGAGCACGCAGTTCACCTACCGGGTCATGCTCGCCGACCTGGGACAGATCACCCCGAGCATCTCTCTCCCCCTCTGGATCTGGCACGGCGCGAAGTCCGTGACCGAGGCGATGGCCCAGTTTCCGTACTCGCCGCGGATGCACGGCGGGCAGTGGCGCACCGCGGCGGACGAGTGCTTGATCGACGCGGAGCCAGGTGGGAACGTGATGTGGATCTGCGCGTACGGCCTCGTGGCCTCGCTCTCGTCGGAGAACGTGGCAGGAATGCGGGAGATCGAGATCGACTCGAAGCAGTTGGGCCTCCGCGCGAGCTTCTACGAGTACTACTACACGCCGTTTGCAGACGGGACGCGGCTCGTCTACGAGTACCACACCGGCGGGGGCGTGTGGTTCCGGGAGTTCGCCGACGGGCACCGCATCGAGTACGAGCCGACGACGGGCTCGTACCCGCCACCGGGCGGGGGCACGGCGGTGGCGCACGAGCGGATCCGGCGGATCTACCGGGGCGACTACGACAGTCCCGACTGGCAGATCACCTACGACTGGGATGCGAACGACCGGCTGGAGAAGATCACGGACACGCGCGGCGTGGAGTACGACTACCAATGGAGCGGATCCCCGGCGCGGGTGACGGCGCTGGTGGTGAGCCGGCCGGCGGTCCAGGGGGCGCCGACCTACCGGACGGGCTTCCAGTACGACCAATACGGCCGGTTGATCCGGGTGCTGCAGCCCAAGCGGCCCTTCCTCTACGACGTGAACCACGACCAGAGCTACCAGCAGCAGAGCGAGGCCCTGGACGAGTGCCCGGCGGTCGCGTTTGCCTACGAGACGGTCGTTTTCGGGAGTCTCTCCTACGACCGCATCACGACGGTCTACCGGGAGTCCTGGACCTGGGACGGGCAGCAGTACGGCGGCACTGCCACCTACCAGGAGACGGCGTTGACGATGACCTACGGGTCGACGGTGAGCACCTGGTGGCAGGTGGCGAGCGAGACCGAGTGGCCGAGCACGGGCGACGTGCGCGTGCATGCGTACGCGCATGTGGATAACGGGACGTACGGGACGACGACTTGGACGGATCCGCTGGGCGTGGTGCGGGTGTACGAGTGGCAGGAGTGGCCGAACGTGCCGGCGGGAGAGGGCCACCCGGCCCTGAAGCGGAACACCTTCCGCGTGACGCGGATCCCGCGGTACGATGAAGATCCCCTAAAGAGTGACCCGCGGCCGCCAAGCGACCCGACGTACGTCGGGCCGGTTTCCTGGCAGCTCACGTGGGACAAGCTTCGGATCCTCACGATCGAGGGACCCTACGCGGTAGCGACCTTCGGCCAGAGCCCGCCGGATGACCCGCTGACCGTGCAGTACAGCTACGACGGCGCGAACCGCGGGCTGGTGACGCAGGTTCAGGTGGTGCCGGAGGGCAACCTGACGACGCTACGGCTCACCCGCGCATGGACGTACGAGGCCTGGGGCGACCCGTGGGACGGGGCGACGGCGAAGCGGAAGGCATCGCGGCTACGCTCCTATACCGACGCGCGGGGCATGACCTGGGACTCCGTGTTCAACGAGAACACGCTGCAAACCACGGTGACCCACCCGGCCGCGGCCGGGGGCCAGGCGCGGATGACGCAGGTGATTGAAGAGGACGCGCTTGGCCGGATGACGACCACGACGGAGCCCGAATTCGACGCGACGGTGACCTCGTCGGGAAGCTCGTTAGTGACCAAGGGGTCGAGCGACGGACGCGTCGTGTATGCGTATGGGACCACTGTCTCCTCGCCCTCCTACGGCTTGCTGACCCAGGTGACGCGGTATCAGGGGCTGGGCGACTCTAGCCCAGTGGTCGACACGCTGGAGTACGGCGGCGTGGGGCTCCTGCAGAAGGTGACGAAGGCGGACACGAGTGCCACGGAGCAGGAAATCGGGATCGCCTACGACGGCGCGATGAAGATGCGGTACGTCTATATGCCGGATCCCGCGACCGGGGCGATTCCCGCGACGCCGTCGGAGTCGAACTGGTCGATCGAGCTCCGGAACGACCCGTTCGGCGAGGTGGCCTGCTCCCGGCGCCGTGCCTTGAAGGCCAACGGCACAGCCTACACGAAGAACTTCCTCGAGACGTGGCTCTGGTACGACCGCCAGGGGCGGCCGATCAAGAGCCAGGTGGATCGGGCGCCGATGGACCAGTCCGCAGCGGATCCCCTCGTGATGATCGCGGAGTGGGATGCGGGCGGGCGGCTCTCCAAGATCCTCGGGCCGATGTACCAGTCGGCGGCGGTGTCGGAGACCCACTACGTCTACGACGACCACGGCCGGCCGTACGAGCTGCGCCGGCGGTTGACGGCGAATCCGGACGCCTGGGCGATCCGCTGGTACGGGTTCACCCGCCTGGGGGCGCCCCGGGCGACGAAGGACGCCACGGGCTACTTGGTGGAGTACACGTCCGACGACTTCGGCCGGGTGATCGAGACGAAGTACTTCGGGGCCGATAGTCAGAATCCGGACAACCGGTTGGTCTCCATGGTGCTGGACAACGAAGGGAACGTCTTCCAGAGCGACTACATCACCTACTCGACGCTCCAGGCGCGGACGAAATACTGGATCGACGGGCTGGGCCGGCTGACGAGCGTGGTCCGTTCCGACGAGCAGCTGGTCACGCAGTCGTGGTGGGCCTACGGGTACACCGGTCTGGATCACGTGGCGACGGTGCGGGAGAAGCTCCTCGAAGGCACCCTCGGCGAGCGTGGCCGGAACTACGCCTACGACTCGATGGGGCGGACCGTGGCCATGGAGGATACGCTCTCCGCGAACGACGGCAACCGGGTGCAGGTGGTGCGGAACGCGGTCGGAGACATCATCGAGCGCTGGTCGCGGCGGATGCGGGAGGCGTCCTGGGGCTCGATCGATCACACCTGGAAGCGGATGGACTACGTCTGGAACCGCCGTTCGGAGCTCACGGAAGTCGACCGGTGGGAGAACCTGAGCCGGGTGGTGGCGAAGAACCTCTTCACCTACGATCAGCTCGGGCGGCAGGTGGAACGGCTCGACCGCCAGCTGAACGAGGCCGGGACGGCGTGGCTCGACTGGACCGGGGGTTCGCGGAGTTACGATGCCCTCGGGCGGCCGCTCCTGGAGAGAATCTCGCCGAAGAGCGGCGCCGCGGAGGATCCGGTGGATCTGGCGATCGCGTACACCGACATCCCGCTCCACCAAGGCGCGTTGCACGGCACGTGGAGGTTCGTGCTGACCCGCACGGACGGCCGCGGCAACGCGACGAGCTACCACTACGACCGGGCGGGGCGCCCGGTGGAGCGGCGCGAGCCCGGCTACGCGGCCCCGGCGGCAGCGTTTCGGTGGCTCTACGAGTACGACGCCGAGGCGCGGCTCAGCGCCTGGGTGGATGGCAACGGGGCGCGGGTGGAGATCGGGCTCGATCCGGTCACAAGACTCCCGGTGAACCGGAAGGTGGTGAGCGGCTACAGCCACCTCTCTTTCCTGACCACCTGGGAGGACTGGACCTACGACGTCTTCCACCGGGTCACCGGCGCGCGGACGCGGTTCTCGTCCTTCAACCAGTCGGGGGCGCCGACGCTCGTGAACGCGACGGCGGCCTGGGACTCCCTGGGGCGGATCCAGAGCGAAGGGTACGAGTGGCTGGGGATCACCCCGGCCCCGGCGACGGTCGTCAGTTCCTGGTCGACCGCCCAAGGACCGCTCGATCCGATCCACCGCCAGCAGATCACCACGGGAAGCGGCTGGAAGCTCGCGTACACGCACGACAACGGGGGCCGGCTCTCCTCGATGCAGATCGAGGCCCCGGGAGCCGCGGCGTTCTCCGAGCTAGCGCGCTGGCGCTACGAGGGAGCGGACGTGCTCGGCCGGCGGGCGTTCACCACGACCGGGACGCAGAACTACCTCGAGGGCACGTTCACTTACGACGGGCTGGGGCAGCTCACAACCCTCCGGACCACCTGGACCTCAGGCGGCGCGACGCTGCTCGAGGACACCCTGAAGCGGGACTGGCTCGGGAACGTGATCTGGCGGCAGTACCTCCGCTGCTCGGGCGGGGACGGCGACTGGTACGCGCCCGATGGGTTTGACCGGCTGCTCGGGGCGAAGGTCGGCGTTCCCGCGGCGGATTTCGTGAACGACACGTACGCGACCGCCTCCTACGAGACGAAGATCGACTACGTCCTCGATCCCGCGCACAACCGCGAAGAGGTGACGGTCACGCCGTCCGGGGGGAACCCCGTCGTGACCACCTACGACGTCGACGAGGACAGCAATCGCTATACGATGGTGGGCGGGCACAACTTCGTCTACGATGGCAATGGGAACCTCGTGTTCGACGGCCAGTACCTATTCAAGTACGATTACCTGGACCGGCTGTGTGAGGTGTATTTGTACGAGCCCTCCGAAGAGATGAAGCGGGCGGCGACGAAGCCCACGCTCACCTTACGCGAAGTGCGGGCGCTCCTCGCCAAGGCAGCGGAGGTGTACGCGTACCTGGATCCCTCGAAGGGGCCGCTTCCTCCAGTGAAGCCGGTCTACCGGAACGCCGTGCCGACCGCCGCCACCGACAGCATCGTGCTGCTCGCCTACTACGGCTACGATCCGTACGGTCGCCGGGTCGGGGAGCTCCTCCCCGGAGAGGACATCCAGTGGACCGCCTGGGACGGCTGGCGCCGGACGGACGTCTACAAGCACGGTGAGACGCTCCAGAAGTACAAGGTCTTTTTCGATGGTGACGGGATCGACGAGCACCTTGGCTACGCCGTCACGGAAACCGATGGCCAGAGCTGGGACCGGTACAGCTTCCTCCAGGGCTGGCTCGCGCATATCGAGGGCGTGGTCGACGCGAGCGGCACCGTCGTCGAGCGCTACGAGTACGACCCGTACGGCGCGCGGACGATCTACGACGGGAGCGGCGCGAACCAACGCAGCGTCACAGCGGTGGACAACGACTACGGCTATAGCGGCCGCAAGCACGATTGGGTCGCGGGGCTGATGTGCTACCGATATCGGCAGTACCATCCCGGAATCGGGCGTTTCCTGACCCATGATCCAAAGGGGATATGGTCGGACCTCTCCGAGTTGGGAAACGGCTACGCCTTCTGCGGCAGCTATCCGACGACGGTTTCTGATCCCACCGGTCTGCGAGTTGAAATCGAGTATAACATCGGGGCCCGAGTTTCCCCTGTGCCCAAGCAAATACAGGCGGATAGACTCGAAGCGATGGTAAAAGCAATGAAGAATGACGAGGAGGGAGGCGAAATCGTCTTCAAGGTACACCCGAATCAAACCGACCTTCCAGATGGCTACATTAACACGATTCGAAAACACGTCGTACGGCGGCTAACGACCGATTTCCTGATTGATCTCGAAGGTGGTGGCCCATGGTCCGTCACGCCCGTGCAAGGCGGCTCGTTCTCTGTCCAAAAACGTCCGACGCCGTCGGCTGACGAAAAAGCGAAGAAGGAAGCAGAAAAGGAGAACGAGAAGCGGGGCGGGGATCTTGGCGGAACCGTGGCAACGCGCAAGTGGAAGCTCGTTTTCGCGGCCGTCGTGCACCATACCGGGAGCGGCGCAGCGTGGTGCACACGCCAGCAGGAGATGAACGACAGCATCGCGGCTCGTGCCGCGAACTACTACGCGGGGCGTTACCTGTTCCGGCTCTTCGTGTGTAACGGTGTGCCGAATGGCGCATTTGAGGACTTGATTGATTCGCTGGAGGATATCCCGCTTATGCAGGATATGATAGCGGAGGGTGGGGTTACTGTTGAGGCGGGCACGGAAGAGGTCGACCTGGACCATCACCATAACGGGACCGACATACCATTTACTCGTCCGACAGGTAAAGGTGACATCGTGACGCGAGAAGGGCCTGGCCTGGGAACACGTGTCACTCGATGACCGCCGACCAGGGACGCAATCCGCAGAACATGTTCGGGCAAGGAGCTGGTGGATCTAGGCTCGCGAAGCACGCAAATGTGCTGCGTTGCAGTGTGCGCTCGTCTGTCCGGTTTCGTCTAACATCGAGGATCCTGCAGGCATCCCCCGTTGAATGAGAATTGTCCGTCAGGAGAAGTTGTCCGCCCCTGGAGGGATTGTCGGAGTAGCCGTTGGTGGAGTGGTGCCCGGGTGCCATGCAGAGATCTGTTGTTTCGGCAGACGAGAGTCCCGCTCCGGCGAAGGTTGACTGTCGTGCAGAAGCACCGCTTGCCCGGATTGAGGACGCCTCTGACATCGCAAGTTCAGAACTCCTGACACGCCGCCTGCCCGAGTGGCGCTTGCGCACGAACTGCCGCAACCGTGGATGCACTCGAATCGCTGCGCAAGCGTCGGTTGTGTGTTCGCGTAGACTCTGAACACGACATACATTGTTCGCGGGAGCCCTGGGACAGAAGCGTTGGGAATCAAGGAGTTGCGGTGACCTTGTAAGGAGGTCTGAAGTTGATTCACAATGGGCGAGTTGTCTCAAATCAGGGGCATTCGCTGGGAAGGGTGGTGGACGACGACGAGGATCTCCGGAACGCGGTGACGCGGACACTGTGTGCCCCGCGGGTAGCGGAGGTAATGAGGTGGTCAGAGTCGAGAAGAAGTGAGGCTGCGTATGGCCGGCCGCAAGTTGGAAGGCCGTGAGGCGAGTGAACAAGGAGGCGGTACCGAAAGACAGGATGCAAATGGCGGCCCTGCGTCGATTGGGGAAGGCTAGTACAGATCGGGAAGTTCGGACGACGTATCCGATCCGCTTCGTCGGAGCGGTGGATGACAGTATGCCAAGGTGAGAGGCCCGCGGGAACCGCATTCTCGTTGGCGGGACAATTCCGACTCGTGGCGACCGCAACGACCATGCTGATATCAGACCGCTGAGCAACTCCATTGCGTCAGCCAGGCACAATCGATCTGTTGACGCAAGCACCGAGGGCAGGTACGTTGTGTTTGTGGGGCCGTAACTGCCGTCGCAACGGGCGGTTCGGCTTCGCGAGAGGAACAGGAGGCCGGGTGTCGCCTCTTACGCTGCTCTCCTCACCCCGGAGCCCGCGCTCGATAGCTTCGGCCCGTGCTGGAAGCCGCGTTTGTTCGCGCTATTTGCGAGGCGGCGAGGAACACAATAGGGATGTCTGGATCTAGCGACGGGGTTGGGGTTGGTGATTCGATCGTGGGTCAGCGCGACAGAATCGTCCCTCTCGCGTGCCCGGAGCACTAACGTCCGCCTTCACGAAAAGAAGGCGTTTCTTGTCGAGTGAGGAGCATCATCATGAGGACGCGCCAGATTCTGGCGGCCATCGTCGCGGGCTTGCTGCCCGCCTTGGTGGCGGCGCAGGAGAAAATGCGCCAGCCGGCCGGGCCGTGGCAGGAGCTGGCGAGAAGATGCCAGATGGATGACCGGACCGTGGCCCGGCTGGACCGCGACCGGGTGGTGGTGACCGGCCATGCGTACAAGCAGGTCTTCTCGCCCTACGTGTCATCCCGGATCCCGGTGTTCATCACTTCGGACTCGATCCTGAACGGGTTTCACGTGTTGTTCGAGGAGACCTTGGCGCGGCTCGAGACCGCCCAGGCGGACCGGCTGCAGCGCGTGGTCGCGGCCCTGGGCCGGGCGCTGTCGCAGGTCGACAAAAAGGTGACCGGCGACCGGGCGCTCATTGCGGCGGCCAAGCAGCGGGCCACGATCGTGGTCGCAGTCGCGCAGGCGCTTTTGGACAAGGTCCCGCCGGATCTGCCTCCGGCCGTGGCCGTCGTCGTGCGCGACGAAGTGAAGCGCGTGCAAGAGGCGCGGGAACGGATGCGGCCGGCCTGGCTCGGTCCGCCGGATGCGTGGCTTGTGGCGATCGACTACGGTCGTTGCCGGGCGCGTGGATTCTACACGAGAAGCGAGACGCTCACGCGCTACTTCCGGGCTGTGGCGTGGCTGCAGGCCATACCGTTCCGCATTCGGTACGACGAGGAGCTGCTCGCGACGCTCATGCTGGGGAGCGCACTGGAACGGGTCTCGCGTGAGCCGGGACTCCAGCAATCCGGAGAATCCCTGAAGCCGCGGCGATGGTTGGAGCCGGAAGGTCCGATAGGACTCGATGACGACGCTTCCCGGTTGATCGAGGTGTTCCGGGAGCTCATCGGACTGGGCGACGACTGGGACGTCGTCCAGGCCGAGTCGTTCGCCGCGAGGTGTACGAACGAACGCATGGGTTTCGACGTGAGTCCAAAGTCGCTGGCCGCGTGGCGAAAGTGCATGGTGGACCAGGCGGAAAGAACCGGCTTTGCCTCGCTGATCAACGATCAGGTACGTCTCCCGCCCGAGGATGACCGGCTGATGAAGAGAATCGGATTCCGGGTGCTGCCGGCCCACCGGACGCCCGGCGGGATCCTCTTTGCCCGCACCACGGATCCACGCGACCCGGGGCTTCGTGGCCGAGGGTTGCCCACGGGCCTGGAAATGGGAGCGTTGCTGGGGAGTGGCTACGCCATGGCCCAGCTCGACCGGGCCCCGCGGGTGCAGGCGATCATCCGGGAGTCGTCCGCGCTCCGGGAAGGTCCGTCAATCCTGGCGGAATACCTCCGCTGCCTCGAGGCGCTCCTGGACGCGCCCGAGCCCGATGCGCCGGCCTTCATGCGGAGCGAGGCGTGGCAGGCCAAACAGCTGAACACCGCACTTGGGGGCTGGGCACAGATCCGGCATGCGTTCGTGCTGCAAGCCAAGCAATCGGCCAGCTGGCTCAGTCTGGGAGGCGTGCCGGTCGGTTTCGTGGAACCAGAACCCGAGTTCTTCGCGCGACTGTCTCGGCTGGTCCGGCGGGCCCGCTTCGTGTTCGACAAGGCCGGCGCGCTCCAGCCGGTTTCCTGCGGGAACGAAGCCTGGTTCGGTCGCAAACCGGAATTCGTGGCTTCGCTCTTTCGTGCCATGTGGGAGGACCTGGAGACGCTGTGCCAGCGCCTGGAGACACTGGCGCACAAGGAGCTCCGGGGCGTGCCCTTTTCCCAGGCGGAGGAGGACTTTCTTGTAGAGTATGGCGTGCGTCTGAGCCGCTGTTCGTTCCATTTTGGAAACGCATATCTCACACCTCGTGACGACGCGCCACGCGTGGCCGACGTGCACTCGGACCCGGAGTCGGACCGCGTGCTGCTGGTGGGCGTGGCCCGGCCACGGGCTCTTTGGGTGCTTTACCCGTGGCAGGGCAAGGAGGTGCTCTGCCGCGGCGCCGTGCTCCCCTACTACGAGCTGGCGCATTCCGCGCGGCTCACGGACACCGCTTGGCAAGCACTCCTCGACGGTCCGTACCGCCCGCCCTCGCCCTCGTGGTTGTCTCCGCTGGTTGGTTCCGGAGGGCTCGGCAAGCCGGTGCTGGAGGAGGACTGAGTGGCAGACCTCCTACTGAGAGCGGCAAGATAAATCTGACCCCGTACCGTCCAGAAACTCGATCGAGGGTGAAGGCGCGGAGGGGCGGGAGGTTGCGGGGGAAGTCACCAGTCGTTTTCGTCTGCACAACGGCATGACCGCGGCATGACGACGGCAGTAGCACGGCACGCGTCCGGCGGTGGCGGGTCTGAGC
>JAFGBI010000154.1 GCA_016933275.1 Polyangiaceae bacterium
GAAACGCGTCCGTGCGAGGCGAGGACGCGTTTCCAGCGCTGCCTCTGGAGAGGTCTGCTGCCGGTTCGGTGCTCTAGGTTGTTGATTCGACGCAGCAACCAACCTGATTGCTGCTCTAGACTCCCCGACCCATGCTGGGCTCAGGTTCCTCGCTCCCGACCGCCGTCCCCCGCCTCGGGGATCGCGCCTTGTTTCCCGAGCTCGAGGCACGCGCCTACCTGGCCCACGCGGCCATCTCACCGGTGTCCGTCGTGGTCCAGGCGGCGATTGTCGAGCTTCTCACGGACTACGCGCGTCGCGGGGTCTTCGCCTTCGGAGCTTGGGCGGAGCAGCGGTTCGAGCTTCGTCAGAGCTTCGCCTGTCTGCTTGGGGTCGAACCGAGTGCCATCGCTCTCACACCCGGGACCACGCGCGGTATCAGCGACGTGGCGCTGGCGATCCCCTGGCGAAGTGGCGATCGCATCCTCTGTTTTCGGGGGGAGTTTCCCGCCAACGTGACCCCCTGGCAGCGGGTGGCGGAGCGCTTCGGGGTCGAGCTCGTTTGGCTGGACGCGGACGCGTTTCGGCTCGACCCACCGGCGGCCCTCGCCGATCTCGACCGCGTGCTCGACGGCGGAGTGCGCCTCGTCGCGGTGAGTGCCGTCGAATTCCAGACCGGGTTTCGCCTGCCGCTCGTCGCGATCGGCGAGCGATGTCGGACCCATGGGGCGTTCTTCGCGGTCGATGCGGTGCAGGCCTGTGGCGTGGTGCCCACGGAAGCTCGCGCCTGGCAGGCGGACTTCGTGGCATGCGGCGCACACAAGTGGTTGATGGGTCTCGAGGGTGGTGGACTGCTCTATGTCCGTCCCGAGCGCGCCGAGGAGCTCGTGCCCGCGACGGCGGGCTGGCTCAGCCACGAGCACGGCGCGGACTTCCTCTTCCGCGGAGCAGGCCGCTTGCGCTACGATCGTCCGTTGAAGCGGGGCGCGGAGGTCTTCGAGGGCGCCACGCTCCCCGCCACGGTCTTCGCGGGCCTCGGCACGAGCATCCGACTCTTGCTCGAGCTTGGCATCGACGCGATCGAAGGTCACGTCACCGCGTACCTCGACCGTCTCGAACCCGCCCTCGTCGGGCGAGGCTTCCAGAGCCTGCGCGCGGTCGAGGCCGCCGGGCGGTCTGGGATCCTCGCCGTCGTTCCCCCGGCTGGTCGGGATCCGGTCGCGCTCCAGCGCGAGCTTGCGGCGCGTGGCGTCATCACGTCCGTGCCGGACGGTCTCCTGCGCTTCGCCCCCCATTGGCCGAACTCCCTCGCCGAGGTGCCCGAGGTCGTGGCGGCGGTGGACGCGGCGCTCGAAGCCATCAGCAGGGGCTCGACCGATCCAAGCGCGCGCGCGAGAGCCCTTTCGAGGCTCTGACCAGGCAATGGGGCCCGGAAATCAGCGCTGACCCGATCCTGGCCTCCCCTCGCACCGGAGGTCGCCGGGGGCTGGTCGCTCTTTCAGTGCTATCATTCTCGCGTCAGTGGGCGCACGATCCCCGCGCCGGATGACAACGCCGCTGCGGGTCGCGCTGCTCTCGCCCATTGCGTGGCGCACACCGCCTCGACACTATGGGCCCTGGGAGGCCGTGGTGTCGCTGCTCGCCGAGGGGTTGGTGGAGCGGGGCGTCGATGTGACCTTGTTCGCCACCCTCGACTCCTCGACGCGGGGTCGACTCGCCGGAGTTGCGCCGTGTGGCTACGCGGAGGACCCACGCCTCGACCCCAAGGTGTGGGAGTGCCTCCACATCGCCGCGGTTTTCGAGCGCGCCCGAGAATTCGATCTCATTCACAATCACTTCGATTTCTTGCCGCTGACGTACTCCGAGCTGGTGGACACCCCGGTGCTGACCACCATCCACGGCTTCTCGTCTCCGGACATCCTGCCTGTCTACCGGAGGTACTCGGGGCGAGCTCGGTACGTCGCCATCAGTGATGCGGACCGCGACCCGACGCTCGAGTACGCGGCCACCGTTCACCACGGCATCGACCTCGGCCAGTTCACCTTTCGACCCCATCCTGGCGAGTACCTGCTCTTCTTCGGGCGGATCCACCCGGACAAGGGCGCGGCGGAGGCGATCGAGATCGCTCGCCGCGCAGGGCGGCCCCTCGTCGTTGCCGGCATCATCCAGGACGCGGACTACTTTCGCCAGCGGGTCGAGCCGCACGTGGACGGCGAGCGGGTGGTGTACGTCGGTAGCGTGGGGCCCGAACGGCGCAACGAGGTTCTTGGCGGCGCGCTCGCCCTGCTCCATCCGATCTCGTTCTCGGAGCCGTTCGGGCTGAGCGTGGTGGAGGCGATGGCCTGTGGCACGCCAGTCGTCGCCTTCAATCTCGGTAGCATGCCAGAGCTGATCCGTCACGAGCGCGATGGCTTCTTGGTCCACGACACGGATGGCGCCGTCGCCGCGCTGGGTCGCATCCGCGAGATCGATCGCCGGGTTTGTCGCGAGCGCGTCGAACAGCGCTTCACCGTGGACCGAATGGTGGACGACTACCTCCGCGTGTACGATACGGTCGCTGGCCACTCGCGACGCGATCCAGAGCCGCAACCGGTGGCCGCAGCGCGCTCGGCCTCCCCAGCCGCGGATGAGAGCAGATGATGCAATTCCTGGAAGTCCGCAAGATCGCCTTCGTGGGCAGCTACTTCCCACGACGATGTGGCATCGCGACCTTCACCCACGATCTGGCGCGGTCGATTGCCGCGCGTCACCCCGGCACCGAGCGCGTCGTCATCCCGGTCACCGACCCGGAGCAGCAGTACGACTACGGACCCGAGGCACGCTTCGAGGTGGACGAACAGTCCCGCGACGCCTACCGGCGCGCCGCCGACTTCCTGAACCTCACGCGGGTCGATGTCGTCTCGCTGCAGCATGAATTTGGCATCTACGGGGGGCCAGCGGGCAGCTACGTGGCGACGCTCCTGCGCGAACTCGACGCTCCGGTGGTGACGACGCTGCACACCATCCTCGACGACCCGAGCCCCCAACAGGACCGGGTTTTGCGCGAGATCATCTCCCTCTCGGCCCGCCTGGTGGTGATGTCCGCGCGGGGTCAGGCGCTCCTGACCGATCTATACGACGTGCCCGAGGCCAAGGTGGACGTGATCCCCCATGGCGTGCCCGACATGCCGTTCGCGGATTCGACCTTCTACAAGGACCAGTACGGGGTCGAGGGGAAGCAGGTGCTGCTCACCTTCGGCCTGCTCGCGCCCAACAAGGGCATCGAGTCGGTGCTCCGCGCTTTGCCGCCGCTGGTGCGGGACTTTCCCGATCTGGTCTACGTGGTGGTCGGGGCGACCCACCCGAACCTGGTTCGAGAGCAGGGCGAAGCCTACCGGCTCAGCCTGATCCGGCTCGCCGAGGACCTCGGAGTACGGAAGCACGTCGTCTTTTTCGACCGCTTCGTGGAGCTCGACGAGCTGCTCTGCTTCATCGGTGCCGCGGACATTTTCATCACGCCCTACCTGAACCCCAAGCAGATCACCTCGGGGGTCCTGGCCTATGCCTTCGGCTGCGGCAAGCCGGTGATCTCCACCCCATACTGGCATGCCGAAGAGCTGCTCGCTGACGAGCGCGGTGTCCTGGTTCCCTTCGGCGATTCCGGGGCGATCGCTGCGGAGACCGCGGCGCTGCTCCGTGACGAGGCCCGTCGGAACCGCATGCGAAAGCGGGCCTACCTGCTCAGCCGCGAGTCGGTGTGGAGCAACGCGGCGCAACGCTACGTCGAGACGTTCGCCGCGGCACGTCGCGGTCGAGCCGGCAGCTCTCGGGGGGTCCTGGGGGTCAAGACGCTCGATCAGCGCAGCGATCAGCTGCCGCGGTTGCGCCTCGACCACCTGATGCGGATGACGGACGGTGTGGGCCTGTTCCAGCACGCTGCGTTCGTCGTTCCCCGGCGCGACGAGGGGTACTGCACGGACGACAATGCCCGCGCCCTGCTCCTCACGGTGCTGCTCGAGAACTCGGGTTTGGACTCGACCGAGGTGCGACGCCTCGCCAGCACCTACGCCGCATTCGTCAACCACGCATTCGACGCCGAGACGCGTCGGTTCCGCAATTTCATGAGCCTCGATCACCGCTGGATCGACCCCTCTCGGCCCGACGACGCCCACGGTCGAGCGCTCCGGGCATTGGGCGCAGTGGCTGGGAGATCGAGACAGCTCGGACTGCGGCGGTGGGCGGCGCGCCTGTTCGCGGAGGCCTCCTCGATCGTCTTGGAATCGGAGCACCCGCGGGACTGGGCCTTCGCGTTGCTAGGCGTCCACGACTACTTCCGCCGCCTCCAAGGGGACAGCGCGGTCGAGCGCCTGCGCACGGAGCTCACCAATCGCCTGTTGACCCAGTTCGACCTGAACGCATCGGGCGACTGGCGTTGGTTCTCGGAGCGCCTGACCTATGACAACGCGGTGCTTCCCCACGCGCTGGTCCTGAGTGGTGGGATGGGTGAAGACCCGCGCGCGATCGCCGTCGGGCTGGAATCGCTGCGCTGGCTCTGCCAGGTTCAGCAGTCCGAGGCGGGGCGCTTTCGCCCGATCGGCTCGAACGGTTTCTGCGTCCGTGGCGGAAAGCGAGCGCAGTTCGACCAGCAGCCGCTGGAGGCGCAGGCGACCGTGGCGGCTTGTGCCGCCGCCTGCGCCACCACCAGCGACCCTTTCTGGCTGGTCGAGGCGCGTCGGGCGTTCGACTGGTTTCTGGGGCGAAACGACCTCGACCTGGAGCTGTACGACCCGACTACGGGCGGTTGCCGCGATGGTCTGGCGATGGATCGAACCAACGAGAACCAGGGGGCGGAGTCCACACTCGCCTTCCTGCTCTCGCTGAGCGAGCTCACCCAGCTGGAGGCGTCTCTCGTCGAGCCTCGGCACACCGGAGAACGCCCCCCGCGATCCTAGGTCCCCCTCATGCTGGTCCAGCGAACCTCGTCCGTCATCTATCCCAACCAACGCCGGGTCTTGGTGAGGCCACTTCAGGCCTCGAGCGAACGGCAGACCCGCAACATCGTCGCGCGGGTCACCGCCCTCTCCCCGGTCGAGGTCGAGGTCGAGCTGGCTCACACGCTCGAGCAGTTCCGCGACCGACACACCCGGCTGACGGACTTCCTCCTCGCCCGCTGCGAGCAGCTGGGGCCGTACCTGCCTGCCGAACCGGCCCTCACGCACCACCAGCGGCTGCTCCTCGGCGCCTATTTCAGCCAGGAGTACGCCATCGAGTCGGCGGCCCTCTTCAACCCCTCGATGGTGTGGCACCCGGACCAGTCGGGTGTGGCGTCCGGCTCGCGGCGCTTCATCCTCAGCCTGCGCGCGGCGGGTGAGGGACACATCTCCTCGATCGCGTTCCGGTCGGGGACCGTGGACGCGGCGGGGACGATCCTGGTAGATCCCGCCACCTCCTTGGCCACGGCGCCCGAACCTCGCCGGGACGCAAGCTACGAGCGCCCCCTCTTCGCGCGCAAGCTGGCCGAGCTCGGGCTCCGCAACGCGTTCTCTACTGCGGTGATGGAAGGACTCGGCGAGACGTTCTGCTGGACCGAGCTGCAAGCGCGACTGGACGAGGTGGGGAGGGAACTCCCCGACGAACTCTCCGTCGACCCGGGCACCGCGTCGGGGATCCGGGCGCTGGCCGAATCGAACTACGAGGTGAGCTACGCGGCGGGACACGACCTGTCCGAGCGGGTCATCTTCCCCTGTTCGCCGGCCGAAGCCAACGGTATCGAGGACGCCCGCTTCGTGGAGTTCGTCGATGACGACGGTACCCGTATCTACTACGCGACTTACACCGCGTACGACGGTCAGGTGATCTTGCCGCAGTTCCTGGAGACGGCCGATTTCCTGCACTTCAAGATCAATACCCTGAACGGACCGGGCGTGGCGAACAAGGGCATGGCCCTCTTCCCGCGGCGGATCGACGGCAAGTTTGCCATGGTCGCGCGCCAGGACAACGAGAACCTCTACCTGATGCTGTCCGAGAACATCCATTTCTGGTACGACAAGCACCTGCTGGCTCGCCCCTCGCGCTCCTGGGAGTTCGTCCAGCTCGGCAATTGCGGGTCGCCCATCGAGACGGAGGCCGGGTGGCTCCTGCTCACACATGGCGTGGGCGCGATGCGCCGCTACTGCATCGGCGCGATGCTGCTCGATCGGGACGATCCCCTGCGGGTGATCGGTCGGCTCGACGAGCCGCTCCTCTCCCCGACCGAGAACGAACGCGAGGGGTACGTCCCCAACGTGGTCTACAGCTGCGGGGGCCAGATCCACGGCCGCTGCCTGATCGTGCCCTACGCGATGAGCGACTACGCCTCATGCTTCGCCATCGTTGACCTCGATCGGTTGCTCGAGATGCTGACTGCGGGGTGCCCGATGTCGGGCTGACGCGGCCGGGTGTCGCGGCGCTTCGAGCGATCCTGCCCCGAAGGGTCGGCGCCCTCGCCCCAAAGAGCTTCACGGTAGGAACGGGTTGCAATGCGGATCCGCGGCGGTGAGCACGACGTGAACGCCGAAGCAGCCGGCAATACGAAGGACCCACGCGCTCGACCAACGGCTTGCCGCGCTGGCACGCCTCGAGTCGTGGGCCGAACGGCGCCTCCCGCTGTGCGGGCCCCGACGAACCTCCACGCCATCCTCGCCGATCCCGCCCAACCTCCGCCGCACGCCTTCTCCTGGGACGCTAGCGGACCCTTTCGACTCGCCGTCACGCGGAGGCCATAGAGCATAGAGCCGGTCCTCCGGTTGCGCAACGCCGACGCCGGCGAGCCGAGCAATTTCCGCTGTTCATGGACCAGCGACGCCGCGAGCCAGGGGTACGCGCCTCGTTCTCCGGTTGCGCCGTGTGCGTCCCGCGACGGGGCGCGCGCGTGGTCACGTGCTTTCGGTGGACGCGGAAGCGCTGGGAGCAGAGGATCGAGCCTCATCCACCACAGGAGGACACCATGGGCGACAACTCCCCGAAGGCCAAAGAGAAGGCGAAGAAGCAGAGCACGGCCGAGAAGAACCAGCGCAAGGCCGCGGCTGCGACCAAGGCCGCCGCCGTTTCGGCAGTGACCTCAAAGCCGGGGAAGTAGGACCTTCTCCAGCAGACCTGCCGAATCGCAGGCGCCCGTGCGCGGGGAGGCAGAAGCTACGTGTCCCCGCTGGACGGCGTGTGCGGTCTTGAACGAGCCCTCGAGCTGATCGGTGCCCTTGACCCGGAGGGTGCCAAGCGAGCTGCTGCGCGCCCCCAATTGCACTCCCCTGCGCCGGGGCGCGCCGCGGGATCCGGCTCGGGGGACCCGAGATCGTGGCGCAACCGTCGGCCCAATGGCACCGGCCGCCCGCCGGTCAAGCGTCGCTTTGCTCGTGACCCACCAGCAGGCGCCGCTCCCAGTTGGCGGCGCTCATTGGGCGCCCCGTCAGGTAGCCTTGTACGTAGTCACAGCCGATGGTGCGCATGAAATCGAGTTGCTCGTTCGTCTCGACCCCTTCGGCCACCACGGTCAACCCCAAGCCCTGACCCAGGGTGAGGATGGAATGGGCAATCGCGGTGTCGCGCGGGTTCCGGGGGACGTTCTGCACGAAACTGCGGTCGATCTTGAGAACGCTCACGGGCAGGTCCCGCAAGTAGCTGAGCGAAGAGTAGCCAGTACCGAAATCATCGATCGCCACGCGAATCCCCATTTTGAGCAGCGTCGCGAGGGTCGCGGTCGTTGCGCTCTGCCGTTCGACCAGGCTGCTCTCTACCAGCTCGATCCCGAGGGCGCGTGGGGGGAGGGAGAACTCGGCCAGTCGTGCCTCGATCTGCGCAGAGAAGTCCGGCTGCTGAAGGTGCTCTGCGGGGACGTTGACGCTCACGTAGCGCACCGCAGCCCCGCGGCGTTGCCAGCGCCGCACGTTGCGGCAGGCTTCCCTGAACACCCACTTGCTGAGCGGGATCGCGAGCCCGACCTCCTCGGCGACGGCCAGGAAGCGTCCGGGCGCGAGCAGTCCTTGCTCCGGGTGATTCCAGCGCAGCAGCGCCTCCGCTCCGACGTCCTGACCGCTCGCGACGGAAACGATGGGCTGGAAGAGGAGGACGAACTCTCCCCGCTCGAGGGCCTGCCGCAAGCGGGTATCCAGCCTTAGACGTTCGACCGCCTGTGCGTGCATCCCGTGTTGGAAGATCTCCTGGTGCGCTCTGCCCTTCACCTTCGCGCGATACATCGCCGTGTCGGCGTCCCTCAGGAGGTCTCCGGAGGTCAGCGCCGCGTCGTCGTTGAGGGCTACCCCGATGCTGCAGGAACAGAACACGACGTCGCTGCCCAGCTGGAACGGCGCGCGCATCGCCTCCTGGATCCGGAGGGAGGCGTCGATGGCGCCGGATTCGCCCGCGCAATCCGGGACGACAACGACGAACTCGTCACCACCCAATCGCGCGACGAGGCTCTCCGTATCGACCGCACGCTCCAGGCGACGCGCGACCTGACGCAGGAGGTCGTCGCCGAAGTCGTGGCCAAGGCTGTCGTTGATCTTCTTGAAATCGTCGAGATCGAGGGACAAGACAGCCAGCTGGCCTGCGCGATCGGCGAAGTTGTCGAGCTTCTCCAGGAGCAACGTGCGATTGGGAAGACCCGTCAACGAGTCCCGTTCGGCGGTGTGCTGCAACCGCTGCTCGATGTTCGCCCGTTCGAGCGACGCGCCCACTCGAGCCGCCCAATCACCGACGTTCCCCAGGTGGTCGAGGCGCTCGATTTCGATCCGCGACGCCACTGCCAAGAGCCCATGGTTGGCATCCTTCCCGGGCACGGGCACGACGGTCACCACGCAGTCGTCGTCGCGGTCGAGTATGAGGTCGACGAGGCGCGGCGGGGGGAACATCGCCGGCCGTATTTGCTCGTCCATCAACACTCCAGTTCCACCCTCAGCGTCGAATTCGCCGACGATCGCGAGGGTGCGCGGGCTACCTCCTGTCGGACAGCTCCACAAGCCAACGCAGCCGTAGCGCACCTGTGTCCACCCGAGCCAGGACAGATCCAGGATCCGCTCGAGGCGGGAGCTGGCGAGGGCATGACTGATCTTGCCGTTGGCCTCGGCGGCGAATTCATAGTTGCGAAGCCGGCGTTGTTCCGCACGTTGCCATTCCCGGAGGAGGGAAACCCTGAGCTCGCGGACGGCGCCGAGCAAATCGGGCCGCGACTGGAAGTTTGGGCACCATCGGCGCAACGTGGTCTCGACCAGCACCATCAACCGGTCCATGCTCTCCGCGTCGCGACGCGACGCGAGGAAGCCCGACCATGCATCACCGAGATCGGAGACGTGCTCGGCCGGATGGTCGACGAGCGCGGCAAGCTGGGCGGCGATGCGCGAGGCGCCGGGCCACGCCGACGGGGACTCACGCGTCTTGCCGGAGACGCCCGCAGCGCGCAAGAGCTCGAACGTTAGCGTCTCCTGGCGTTCGGCCTGCGTGTCAGCTGGGGTCAGTGGTGGAACGGAATAGGTCAAGGTGCATCCGCACGACCTCCGCGCGACGAAGGACACTGGTACCCGCAGCGTCGTCGGCATGTCGACGCCGTCCACCAGGTGCTCCACCAGCGTCCTCGTCGCCATGGCCGCGACCTCACCGAAGTCCTGCCTGATGGTCGTGAGCGGAGGGCTAGCGTACTGCGCTTCATCGACGTCGTCGAAGCCGACCAGCGCGACGTCCTGGGGGATCCGCACGCCGGCGGCCGAGAGCTCCGCCATGAGTCCAATCGCTAGCTTGTCCGTACCCGTCATCACCGCCGTGAACGGGAGGCGGCCTGCCAGCAGTCTCTTGGCGAGCTCCTGCCCATCGAGCTCCAGGTTCGTGTTCGGCGTCAACAGCAATGACTCGTCGACGGGGAGTCCGGCGTCCACGAGCGCGGCGATGTACCCCTCGCGGCGTTCGAGCAGGTCGACTTGGTGGAGCGAACCCGCGAACGCGATGCGGCGATGACCGTGGTCGATCAGATGCGCGACGCCGGCTCTCGTCCCGCCGACGTTGTCGGGAAGCACCGAGCAGCAGGGGATCCGAGCTGGGCGCGCGTGGACACACACGAACGGGATGCGTCGACGCACGATCTCTTCGGTGTACGGAGCGCACTCGAACTCATTGACGCCGATCCACCCATCGAGCGCATCGAGGCCCAGGTATTCGGACTCCCCGGGCCAGCAGAGGTCGGTGCCGGCTGTCTGGACGGCCACCACCGCCACGTTCATCGCCATCGCCTGGCGCTTCACGCCATCGAGGACCGCTCCATAATAGAAGCCGCCGGTGTACGGGGTCAGCACACCGATGTGGCGGCGTTTCGAGGAGCGCATCAACCAACACACTATGCCACAGCGCGGGACACCACGCCGCCTTCCCACCGGCAGGTTCCGGCACTATCGGCGGCGGCGAACGCGGCCCAGGGTCCCCCTCTCGACGCGGGACAGCGCCGCGACCCGGTGCGCTCCTGCCCACCCACCGTGCAGAGTCCGTTCCCGATCGACCACAGTCCGAAGGCGCCGAGCGCGACGACCGAGGTGACGCGCAGGGCCACGCGGAGCCGCTCTCCACGCGAACTCGCCCACCCGAAGCCGACGACCAGACCTGCGTTCACCGTGATCATCGCGAGGTAGAACGCGACGACGAAGGAGCTCGCGGCCGCCACCGACTGGCGCGCCGCCTCGAGCACCATGGGTCCCCCGACGAGCCCCCAGAAGAGGTACGGACCCGGCGCGAGCACGTTGACCAGCACCGCTCGAAGCAATCCCGCGTGCAGGCCCCGGTCTCGGGTGGCGACATCGGGCCGGACTCCGGCCCGGAACGCGAGCCAGAGCAGGTATAGGCCACCGCCGATATGAAGCAAGCTGAGCGACCATCCGGGGACGCCGCTCAGCAGGACCAGGATGACGACGACGACCGGTCCGTCGCTGACCAGCGGGGCCAGGACGCCCGGCAGCGCCCGGGCGGTCCCCTGCTCCACCGTCCGTTGGACGAGGTAGGCTTGAAGCGGTCCCGGCTGCGCGGCGGCGGCGGCTCCAAGCACCAGGCCCTGGAGGAGGAAGTCGAGCACGGGCACAGTCTACCGTCGCGCTCCCCGGATGTTGGCCTTTCTTCCCCGGGCGTTGGAAGATGAGGCCACTCGTGCGGTGCTCGCAGTTCGTCGGCCTGCTCCTCGCGTTCGGGCTTGCTGCATGCGGCGATCTCGGAGGCGGCGGACCGCGTTTGTCCCGCGACGGGCGCGGTGAAGTGCTGCGACTCGGTGACCACCGGCCCCGGGCCAGCGAGATCGAGACGGTGGGGACCCCTGACGAACCCGTGCGACGGGACACCCCCGCGTTCGGTCGCCTCGTCCAGCTGACTCATGATCGTATCGTGGTCAAAGACGAGGAGCGCACGGGTGCCGATCGTTGGATGACGCCCCGCCTGCGAGCGCGGCTGCTCATGCTCGCCGAGCGTGTGCGCCGGGAGTGGCCAGGTGTCGAGCTTCGAGTCACTGAGGCGTGGGACGAGGACGCGGAGCACGGCAGGAGGAGCCTGCATTACGAAGGGCGCGCCGCCGACCTAACCACCTCCGATCTCGACCTTCGGAAGCTCGGCCGACTCGCGGGTCTCGCCGTCGAGGTTGGCCTCGATTGGGTGTTCTACGAGGAGAACCACGTGCACGTGTCAGTGGTTCGCTAGCGTACTTCGGGCGGAAGACTCGTCCATGGCGCATTGGTCGCTTCCTCCGAGGCGCAGTCGAACCCTCCTCTCTTGGCGATGGAGCCGCCCTCTACTCCTCCAGTCTCGCGATCACCGCCTCTGTGAACTCTCGCGTACCGAGGGTGCCGCCGAGGTCCCGCGTCTTCTGCCCTGCGGCGAGCGCCGCGTCGTAGGCGCGCTTGATCCGTGCCGCTGCGGCGCGGCAGGCCGCGGACTCGCGGGTCTCCGCCAAGTGGTTCAGCATCATCGTCGCGCTCATGAGCAGGGCGAGGGGATTGGCGAGGTCCTTCCCCGCGATGTCCGGGGCGGAGCCATGGACCGCCTCGAACACGGCATCCTCGTCGCCGATGTTGGCGCCGGGCGTCACGCCGAGGCCGCCGACGAGGCCAGCGGAGAGATCGCTGACGATATCCCCGTAGAGGTTCTCACAGAGGACGATGTCGAAGACCGACGGGTCCTTGACGAGGCGCATACAGCCGGCGTCGATGATCACGGGCTCGAGCTCGATGTCGGGGTACTCGCGATCGTGCACCTGGCGCACCTCATCGAGCATCATGCCATCGGTGAGCTTCATGATGTTCGCCTTGTGGAAGAGCGATACCTTGCGGCGATGGCGCTGGGAGGCGTAGCGAAATGCCCAGCGGGCGATGCGTTGGCATGCGTTTCGGGTCGCGACCTTCATCGACACCACCACCTCCTCGGTGATACGGTTCTCGATGCCGCTATAGAGCCCCTCGGTGTTCTCGCGAACGACCACCAGGTCGACGGCGTCGAAGCGGGTCTTCACGCCATCCAGGCTCCGCACCGGGCGGACCGCGGCGTACAGGTCGAGGCGCTTGCGGAGCGCCACGTTGACCGAGCCGAAGCCTCCCGCGATCGGGGTCGTGCAGGGGCCCTTGAGCGCGACGTGGTGCTCCCGGATCGCGCTCAGGGTTGCCTCCGGCAGCGTGTCCTTCGCTCCGGCGTCGAGGGCAGCCTGTCCCGCCTGGCGACAGATGTGCGACAAGGGGGCGCCGGCCGCCGCGAGGACGCGCAGCACGGCGTCGGACACCTCCGGTCCGATGCCATCGCCGGGGATGTGGACGAAAGTGAGCACCATCGAATGCGGATCATTTGGTAGGTTACGGCTCGCCGTCAACGCGACCTTGACCCGATTCGGGGTTCACCGCGGCTTCTCGTGCTCCCACCGGGGCGCGGGGGGGGACGTAGCGGGGGCCTTCGTCCCTGCGTATGCTCGGGCCATGTCGCAACGGGTCCACCCGCTGGCCGGCAAGCCGGCACCGCGCAGCATCCTGGTTAATGTCCCGCGGCTGATGACGGCCTACTACGCGCTCCACCCGGATCCCGAGCAGGCGGACCACCGGATCGTCTTCGGTACTGCTGGTCACCGTGGCTCAGCGCTCCACCGAAGCTTCAACGAGCGTCATATCCTAGCGGCGGCGCAGGCCATCTGCGACTACCGGCGAGAGGCCGGGATCGACGGGCCGCTCTTCCTCGGGATGGACACGCACGCCCTGAGCGAGGCTGCCCAGACCACGGCCCTCGAGGTCCTCGCCGCCAACGGGGTCGAGGTCATGGTCGAGAAGCGGGGCGGATACACCCCGACGCCGGTCGTTTCCTTCTCGATTCTGAAGCACAATCGCGGTCGAACGACGGGACTCGCCGACGGAATCGTGGTGACACCGTCGCACAACCCGCCTGGGGACGGCGGGTTCAAGTACGACCCGCCGCATGGCGGTGCTGCGGAATCGGTGGTGACCCGCAGGATCGAGGACGCTGCCAACGCACATCTACGCGACGAATGCCGCCGGGTGAAGCGGATGACCTTCGCTCGCGCGATCGAGGCGAGCACGACGCACCACTTCGACTTCGCCGGTCCGTACATCGAGGAACTCGGCAGCGTGATCGACATGGACGCGATCTGCTCGGCGGGTATCACCCTCGGCGTCGACCCACTCGGCGGTTCGGGCCTTCGCTACTGGGATCAGGTCGCACGTCGCTACTCGATCGAGATCGACGTGGTAAACGACCTCCTCGATCCGACCTTCAGCTTCATGACCGTGGATCGCGACGGCAAGATCCGCATGGACTGCTCCTCACCATACGCGATGCGCCGGCTGATCAAGCTCAAGGACCGTTTCGACGTCTCGGTCGCCAGCGATCCAGACCACGACCGGCATGGGATCGTCACCCACACGACCGGCCTCCTCAACCCGAACCACTACCTAGCGGTCGCCGCCTGGTACCTCTCGCTGAACCGCCGCCTCTGGCCGAAGGAAGCCGCGATCGCCAAGACGCTCGTGTCGAGCAGCATGATCGATCGGGTGGCGAAGTCCGTCCAGCGTTCGGTTGTGGAGATGCCCGTGGGTTTCAAGTGGTTCGTGCACGGCCTCCTCGAGGGGCGCTACGGCTTCGCCGGCGAGGAGAGCGCGGGAGCGTCGTTCTTGCGGCAGGACGGCACCGTCTGGACCACCGACAAGGACGGGATCCTCCTCGGGCTCCTGGCGGCGGAGATCACCGCCAAGACCGGTCTCGACCCCGGCGAGCACTACCGGCGGCTCACGAAGAAGTACGGCGAACCGGTCTACGAGCGAATCGACGCGAGGGCATCAGTGGAGCAGAAGACCGTGCTAAAACGCCTGGTCCCGGAGACGATCCCCGAGACGACGCTGGCGGGCGAGCCGATCCTAGCCAAGCTCAACGCGGCTCCGGGCAACGGCGAGCTGATTGGCGGCGTGAAGATCGTCACCGAGAACGGCTGGTTCGCGGTGCGACCCTCGGGCACCGAGAACATCTACAAGCTCTACGCCGAGAGCTTCCTCGGGCCGGAGCACGTCCGGCGCATCCAGGAGGAGGCCCAGCTCATCATCGAGCGGGCGTTCGAGGATGCCCACGTGGACGCCGCCATGCCGGTCAGCATCTCCGCCACGGCGATCGGCGCCGGCGGGACCGCCTCACTGGCTCCCGGCGGGGGATTCGAGGAGGGCGCGCCGCTGGACGTTGGGGACGGCAGCCTGCCGCCCGATCCCGAAGGCGGCCATGGTGGTGGGCCGACGTGAGCGAAGAAGGCCTGGGCGAGCCCCGCCCCGAGTCCTATGGTGAGTCCGTGCCTTCCGCGCCGCGGCCCGACTGGGACCTGACGCCGTTCTTCCAGGGGCTCGGCGCGCCGGACTACGTCGAGTTTCAGGCGGCTCTCGCGCGTGACCTGCCCGCGCTCGCTGTCAGGGTTGCGGCGCTGCCTCCGCTGACTCCCGATGGGTTCTCGGTCTGGTCCGCCCTGCTCGCGGATCTCGAAGGGTTCTGGGCTCGCCTACGTCACCTGAGCTCGTACCTCGGGTGTGTCTCCGCCGCGGATGCGCGCGATGACGCGGCGAGGCGTGACGTCGCCGCGCTGGCGCGCACCCGGGCTGCGTTCGACAAGGCCATGGTCGACCTCCGTACGCGCCTTGGCGCTTGCACCAGCGGGGATTTCTCGGCCTTCGTCGCGCGGGCCGAGATCGCGGCGATCGCCTACCCGCTCGCCCGCTTGCGGCAACTGTCGGCCCGTTCGATGGCTCCGGAGCTCGAGGCACTCGCTACCGATCTGAACGTCGACGGGATCGCTGCGTGGGGGCGGCTGTACGACCAGCTCTCCGGCAGCCTCGAGTTTGCCCTGGAGGTACCCGGGCGCCCCCCCGAGCGGCACCCGGTGTCCGTCGTCCGGAGCCTGCTCGGCGATCCGGATCCCGCCGTGCGCCGTGCTGCGCTCCTCGGGGGAAACCGCGCCTGGGAAGGTATCGCCGATTCGGTGGTTGCCGCCCTCAACGCCATCGCCGGGACGCGCCTCACCCTCTATCCGCGGCGAAATATCTCGGATTTCCTCGACCCGCCGCGCTTCGATGCCGCGATTGGGCGCGCGACCCTCGACGCGATGATGACGGCGGTGCGGGCCCGCGCCGCCGTGCCGCGGCGCTTCCTCGTGTTGAAGGCGCGCGCGCTCGGGCGCGAGCGCCTCGGCTTCCAGGATCTCGAGGCGCCCTTGCCCACCAGCGACGATGACCCATTGACCTGGGAGGCGGCCACTACCCGGGTGCTTGCCGCCTTCGCGCGCTACCCCGCGCTCCAGCGCTTCGCATCGGGCGCCATCGCTCGCCTCTGGATCGACCACCAACCGCGCGATGGCAAACGTCCGGGTGGCTTCTGCACCAGCTCGCCTCTCATCGGTCAGTCGCGCATCTTCCTGACCTTCGGTGGGGTCCTCGGAGACATGCAGACGCTCGCGCACGAGCTAGGTCACGCCTTTCACAGCGCGGTGATGACCGACCTCCGACCCTGGCAGCAGAACTACCCGATGACCCTCGCCGAAACCGCGTCGACGTTCGCGGAGCAGCTCGTGACCGACGCCGTCCTCGACGATCCCACGGCGACCCGGGCGCGGCGTCTCGCCGTGCTAGACCAGCGCCTCATCGACGGAGTTGGCTTCCTGCTGAACATCCCGATGCGCTTCGACTTCGAGTGCGCGTTCTACGAAGAGCGGCAGCGCGGGGAGATCTCGGTGGCCCGGGCCTGCGAGCTCATGGTCTCGGCGCAGCGCCAGCACTTCGGCGACGCGCTCGACCCGGACGAGCTCGACCCATGGTTCTGGGCGTCGAAGCTCCATTTTTACATCGTCGGGACCAGCTTCTACAACTTCCCCTACACCTTCGGTTTCCTCGTCTCGCGCGGCCTGGCTGCACGCGCGGTCGCTGCTCGCTCGGGCGCCGAGCGCGCCAGTTTCTTCGCGGGGTACGAGCGCTTCCTCGCGGAGTCGGGCAGCGCCCCGGCTGAAGCTGTTGCTCGGGCCACGCTCGGGGTCGACCTCGGCGATTCGGGCTTCTGGCACGAGTGCATCGACCTCATCGAACGGGACCTCGCGGTTTTCGAGGCGCTCGTCGCCGAGTGAACGGAAAGCGTACCTTGTCATGTCCCTTGCCGTCGTTTCCATCGTCGCGGGGCTCGTCATCCTCACCTTAGGTGGCGACCTCTTGGTTCGTGGTGCTACGCGCCTTGCCACGCTGGCGGGTGTCTCGTCGCTCGTGATCGGGCTCACCGTGGTGGCCTACGGCACCAGCGCGCCCGAGCTCATCGTCTCGAGCTACGCGGCCCTCGAGGGGAAGGCGGACATCGCGGTCGGCAATGTCGCGGGCAGTAATGCCTTCAACATGCTCTTCATTCCTGGGATCTGCGCGGTGTTGGCGCCCCTCGTCACCTCGCCGCAGCTTGTTAGACGCGACGTCCCGTTGATGGTAGCGGCGACCGGCGGGTTCCTGGCTGTCGCGTGGGATCGAATCGTCCACCCGATTGAGGGCTTGCTCCTGCTTTCGGGGGCGGTCGGCTACTCCGTCTACTCGATTGTGGCGAGTCGCCGCGAGCAGTCGGCCGCGAGCCTTCGGCCGAACGCGCCGCCCGCCCCGCCGCCAGCGCGAGCTCGGGACTGGGTGTTGAGCGGGGTTCTGGTCGTCGCGGGGCTCGGCGCGCTGGTGTGGGGAGGTCGGCTCTTGGTGGACGGCGCCACCTCCGTGGCGCGTATGCTCGGGGTGAGCGAGGCCATCATCGCGCTCACCATAGTGTCCGCGGGCACCTCGCTCCCCGAGGTTGCCGCCTCTGTCATCGCGACGCTGCGTGGAGAGCGCGACATCGCCATCGGCAACGTCGTCGGGAGCACCATCTTCAACATCCTGATGATCCTCGGCGCGTCGAGCGCGATATCCGGCTCCGGGCTTGCGGTGAGCTCCACGATGCAATCCTTCGATATCCCCCTCAACGTGGTCATGGCGCTGGCGATCTGGTCGATGCTCGCGACGCAACTCAGGCTCGATCGTTGGGAGGGAGCGGTGCTCTTCGCGAGCTACGTGGCGTACGTCACCTACCTCGTGCTGGTCGAGATCCACGCCTCGGCCCTCGGCCCCTTCCGTCTGGTGATGGCCTACGGGGTGTTGCCGGTCTTGGGGCTCCTGGTCGTGGGGCACCTCGCTTATTCGCTCCTCAAGCGCCGGCCTGCTGCCGGGGGCGCGGCGCAGCGGTGAGCGGCCCGCCGACCGCTGTTCCCTCGGCAGACGCCCCGCCGCGCCGTCGTGTCGCCCTCGCCTGGGCCTTCTACGACTGGGGAAACTCGGCCTTCTCCACCACGGTGATGGCGACGCTGTTCCCGATCCTGTTCCACAAGTACTGGTGCGCAGGGGCCGAGCCGGGGCTCGCGACCCTTCGTCTCGGGAGCGCGAGCTCGACCGCGAGCGCGATCGTGCTCGTGCTCGCGCCGCTCATCGGGGCGCTCGCCGATGCCGGGCGGCTGCGCAAGCCCCTGCTCGCGGGGTTCGCTCTGCTCGGGGTCACGGCGACTGCCGCGCTGTGGTTCGTGCCATCGGGGCACTGGTGGCTGGCCGCGGCGCTCTACACGATCGCGACCGTGGGGTTCCTCGGCGCGAACGTGCCCTACGACGGTCTCCTCGTCAGCGTGGCGTTGCCGAGCGAACGCGATCGCGTATCCTCGCTCGGTTATGCCCTCGGGTACCTCGGGGGAGGGCTGCTCTTCGCCGTGAACGTCGCGATGGTGCTCGCTCCTCAGGCCTTCGGTCTGCCGGACAAGACCGCGGCGACGCGGTTGGCCTTTGTCTCGGTCGCGCTCTGGTGGGCGTTCTTCACCCTACCCCTGCTCGGCTACGTGCCCGAGCCTCCCGGCGGCGGCGCGCTGCGCGGGGTGGTGGGCCGAGCCGCGCGCGAGCTCGGCGGCGCGCTCCGCGCTATCCAGTCCCTACCCAACGCAGGGCGCTTCCTCCTCGCCTATTGGCTCTACATCGACGCGGTGCAGACCATCATCGTGATGGCGGCGAGCTTCGGGAGCGAGCTCGGGCTCCCAGATTCCGCGCTCATCGTTGCCCTGCTCATCACCCAATTCGTGGGCTTCCCCTCGGCTATTCTCTTCGGGCGGCTCGGGGAGCGGCTCGGCACTCGAACGAGCCTGCTCGTGGCGATCGGCGTCTATCTCGGGGTGGTCGTGATGAGCACGATGCTCACGGCGGCACTCTTCTACCTGCTCGCCGCCATCGTGGGGCTCGTGCAGGGCGCCGCGCAGGCGCTCAGCCGTTCGCTCTTCTCGCGCCTCGTCCCGGCCAGCAAGGCGGGGGAGATGTTCGGCTTTTACAACATGCTCGGCAAGTTCGCGGCGGTCGTCGGTCCCCTCGTCGTCGGCTTGACGTCGGCGTATGTGGGGCCGCGGTGGTCCGTCCTCTCGCTCACCGTGCTCCTCGTGGCGGGCGGTGCGCTCCTCTTCCGCGTCGACGAGACCAGGGGACGAGCGGAGGCGGAGCGCATGGAGCGAACCCTCGCCTAGAGCAGCAATCAGGTTGATTGCTGCGTCCAATCAACAACCTAACCCGGCGGAGCCGGAACCAAACAGGCCAGGCCGTCAGCGGTCAGCGGTCAGGTAGAACGTGGAGACCCTGAGCGCTGACGC